>NZ_BAABMI010000075.1:0-17273 GCF_054785195.1 Secundilactobacillus muriivasis
TGTCTAAAATCTCTTAAGTAATAGTGCTAAAAACGCTAAAACGACCATTTGCAGACTGGTGGTTAATTGACGCTCACAATTTTTCCAAAGTCGCCGATAATTCTCTAGCCAACTAAAAGATCGTTCGACTACCCAACGTTGGGGCATGACTTCGAATCGATGCAACTCATTGCGCTTCGCAACCTGCACGGTTGCGTTTAAATTACTGGCTACATCGAGCTGAAAATTAACGCCTGAATAACCACCATCAACTAAGACATTTTGAACCTGGCGTAAATGCATGGCATGTAAAGCGATCATGGCACTGGCCCCGTCTCGATCAGAGACGTTCGCTCGCGTCATGTGAATGGCCTGCGGAAAGCCATTGATATCAACTGCCAGATGGCGCTTAATCCCCGAGATTTTCTTACCAGCGTCGTAACCTTTGTTTTCAGCAGTAGCGGTGTTTTTGACGCTCTGAGCGTCAACGATAATAAAGGAAGTTAAAGCTGAACGTCCTTGGTAAGTTCGCCGAGCAATGACAATTTTTTTAAAACTTGTTCCAATAAAGAATCAGCCGTAGGCTCAGCTTTAGTTGACCAAATTTTGTAATAGTTGTAAACTGACCGCCATTCTGGGAAATCACCGGGGACTTGACGCCATTGGCAACCGGTTTTCAAGACATATAGGACCGCACAGAAGACCTCGTAGAGGTCATATTTTCGAGGCTTAGTTCGCTTACGAAAATTTTCTAAAGCTGGTCGAATTAATTCAAATTGTTGCCGAGTAATATTGCTGGGATAATTTTTCATAGCTTAAACTCGCTTTTTACATAGAAGTATATCAAAAATCATAGATCTTGGACAGCTTCTTAAAAGATACTAGACAGGTTCTAAGAAGCAATGAGAAGCACATCAAGAATGTGGAAAACTACCTGGGCACCATGCAAAATCTATTTAGTGTTTGGTGGAATAAACAAGTGGCTAGAGAATACGCGGCCAAACACCCCGAAGAAGAAAAGTCGGCCGACAACGATAACAGTGGGTTGTACTACTAGTCCTAAAAGGCTACAAAATCCTTTCTAAACAGTTTTAAGACTTACTAACCTCTTTATACTTAAGTTAGATTTAAATGGCTTAAACAGAAGAATAGGGGCTTTTAAATGAGCGCCAGAGCTAACCAGGCTAACCAGCTCAAAAGTTCAGCCTTTAGATCAACGCCAAGCTCAAGTGATTTGAGGCCAGGGCTTTATCTATTGATAAGGTACTCAAAAGGTAGTATAATGGTAGTAGTAAAAGAAAGGAGATGAGACAATCATGGCAGTTAAGGAAAAGAAACGGGTCCAAGTCAAGATTGATAAAGATTTGGCTGATGATACCGAAGCAGTTTTAAGCGAATTGGGCTTAAATCCAACCACGGCCATTAACATGTTTTACAAGCGGATTGTTGCTAATGGTGCTTTACCTTTTAATGTGTCTTTAAGCGAAGAAGAAAGAGCTAATTTACGCTTTTTAAAGGCGACCGAAGGGACACCAGTCACCGAGTTCAAAGACGCTAAAGAGGTCGCTGATTGGCTCAACGATCCAGATGAGGACTAATGACTTAGTCAGCCTATACGTTAGTTTTGTAGAAACTAACGGTGGCAAGTCTCGACCAGTTTTAATTCGTCGGGTATCAGAACAGACGGTCGAGGCTTTTAAAATTACTAGTCAGTATGAAAAGAAGTCGGCTTATATCAAGCAACAATATTATCCGATTCAAGATTGGCAATCCGCTGGGTTGAAGAAACCTTCCTGGGTCGATATTGGTAATATTTATCGCTTTCCCAAAGCCGGTTTAAACTTTAAAGAAATCGGTCATTTAAGTAAGCTAGATCAAAATAAAATTTCAGATTTTACGCTTGACCTAAAATCAAAAAGAAGAGGTAATTCCATTAAATGGTTACTAGGCTTAATAGCTATCAATATAGTTGGATTAATATTAATAACGATTTATTCTGCTTATTATAGTTTTGGAACTATGCTGTTTGGTGTTCACACTGCAGCTGCAGTTAAAGACTTCTGGAATACTGAATATTTATTAGGAACTATATTTATTGTTTGTTTTAACTTACTTGCAATAATTACGGCAATAGTTAGATATTTCAAAAAATAATAGTTTTGAAAGGCTTTCATTTATTTAAAAGCATAATAGCACTAGTATTAGTGTTTTTTAAATTTAGTCTACTTTGCTAAACACAATCCAGAAATTAAGCCAAAAAACAATCCTGAAAATAAAAACGATCGGCCTAGTTATTAGGTTGATTGTTTTTTAATTTATCCGGTTTATGGGCGTTAACATAGTCAGCAAATATTTTTAAAAGTTCTTCGGTTTGTTCGACCGAGAGGTTATTAGCTTGGAAGTATTTTTCTAGCAAAGCTCCTTTTTGAATTAATCGGCGAGAACGGGCTTTGCGGGCTTGCCGATTTTCATAGTATTTAGATTGCCGTAATTTAAAATCTTCCCGCTCAATTTTTTGTTTTAAACGCGCTTGTTGCTCGACTAGTTTTTCATATTGATTAGACATGGAATTTCCCCATCTCGTATGGCTAATGATCTACGGACTTTACCTTTAAAAATTCAGAAAATTGCTTAGCTAAAAGCTTAATCTGATCGTTAGACAAATTAGCATAATCTAAATTGGCTTGACTGATGATTTGTTTACCTAGCCGTTGTTCAATCTTATTTTTTTCGTCCTTAATTTTTTGATTAAGGGCTTTTAATTTAGCTTCTTGTTTTTCTAAGTTACTTTGAGACATAACGATCCCTCCAATCATATTAGAAATAATCACCGACACTATATCATATAAGAAACGTTAAGTCAAAGTATAAAAGTTGAAATAGCGAAGCGGAAGGCATACACTAAGTTAAAGTTAAAAGAATCAGAAGACCGAGTGAAACGAGGTCAATGCGCACTTACACCCCACTCAATTCTTGTGGGGTAAATCGTGCCAAAATCCTGTATTAGAAGTCGCCGATGGCGACAACAAGGTCAAAATCCATAGAATCAAAGGAAGACGGTGACTGACATGGCAATATTCCACATGAGTTTTAGTAATATTAGTGCTGGTAAAGGACGAAGTGCGATTGCCAGTGCCGCTTATCGAAGTGGTGAAAATCTATTTGATGATAAGGAAGGTCGCCACTATTTTTATGCCCGATCGATCATTCCAGAAAGCTTTATTTTGACGCCAAAAAGTTCACCTGAATGGGCGAGTGATCGAGAGCAGTTGTGGAATGAAGTTGAAAAGAAAGATCGTAAATCAAACTCACGATATGCAAAAGAGTTTAACGTGGCTTTACCGGTAGAATTAAGTGAATCCGAACAGAAAGAATTACTGACAAAATATGTGCAAGAAAATTTTGTTGATGAGGGCATGGTAGCCGACGTGGCAATTCATCGCGACCACCCAGATAATCCGCACGCTCATGTGATGTTAACTAATCGGCCGTTTAATTCAGATGGAACATGGGGAATTAAGAGCAAAAAGCAATATATTTTAGATGATAATGGCAACAAAACATATACCGGAACTAGCAAGTACCCTAAGAGTAGAAAGATACTGATGGTCGATTGGGATAAGAAAGAAAAAATAATTGAATGGCGTCATAATTGGGCAGTTAGTGTCAATCAGGTTTTAGAGCAAAAAAACATTCCTGATCGGATCAGTGAAAAATCATTTGTGGAACAGGGAATAGCTGACACACCAATGCAACACGAGGGAATCAATAGCAAACGGCATGAAAGAAAGGCATTTAATCAACAAGTTAAGAACTATCGTAAGTCCAAAGCTGGCTATAAAAATATGCAGGAGAAAGTAGTTAATCGAGGCCACTTGGACAGCCTAAGTAAACACTTCTCGTTTAACGAGAAAAAAGTGGTCAAAGAGTTAAGCCACGAACTGAAAACTTATATTAGTTTGGAAAGTTTAGATGATAAGCGGCGCATGCTATTTAATTGGAAAAACAGTACCTTAATTAAGCACGCTGTTGGTGAAGATGTCACTAAGCAATTATTGACGATTAACCAACAAGAAAGTTCACTAAAAAAAGCAGATGAACTCTTAAATAAAGTAGTTGATCGCACGACAAAAAAACTTTATCCAGAGCTTTATTTTGAACAGACAATCGCGGCTGAACGACGGGAATTGATTAAAGAAACTAATAGTGAACAAACGATTTTCAAAGGCAGTGAATTAAACGAACGTTTAATGAATATCCGTGATGATTTATCGGTCCGACAATTATTGACCTTTACCAAACGGCCATACGTTGGCTGGAAGTTATTAATGCAACAAGAAAAGGAAGTCAAAATCGAGCTTAAATATACGCTGATGATTCATGATGATAGCTTAGAAAGTCTAGAACACGTTGATCAAGGTCTACTAGAAAAGTATTCACCAACCGAGCAGCAAAAGATTACTCGAGCAGTCAAAGACCTACGGGCAATCATGGCCGTTAAGCAAGTCATTAAAACGCAATACCATGAAGTATTGAAAAGGGCCTTTCCCAAAGGCGATTTAGATGGATTGCCATTGATTAAACAGGAACAAGCCTATACAGCCGTGATGTACTATGATCCTGTTTTAAAGCCATGTCAGGCTGAAACAATTGAACAGTGGCAAGCAAATCCACCACAGGTGTTCAGTCCCCAAGAACATCAACAAGGACTAGCTTATTTATCGGGACAGCTTAGCTTAGATCAGTTAGAAAATCATCACTTACAACGGGTTTTAAAGCATGATGGCACTAAACAACTCTTTTTTGGCGAATGCAAAGCCGATCCGACGATTAAGAACAGTCAGATCGAGAAAATCCAAAAGCAGTTAAAAGGGCAACAAGCCAAGGACGACCAGTATAGAAAAGTAAATATTGGACATTATCAACCGCTAAATTACAAGCCAGTTAGTCCAAGCTACTACTTAAAGACGGCCTTTAGTGACGCGATCATGACTGTTCTATATGCTCGTGATGAAGATTACCAACGGCAAAAGCAAGAACGTGGACTGAAAGAAACCGAGTGGGAAATGACGAAAAAGCAACGGCAACACCAAACCCGGAACCGGCATGAAGATGGGGGTATGCACTTGTAATCACAAAATTAGCGACTGGTTAATTGGAATGAATGGCAGCCCTTTATACACCTTGCTATTAAGACAAAACGGGGTGCGCGGGGTGTACTCAATTGGTCGAGTGCAGACGCCAACTTTGTATATGGTTTATCAAAGAGACCAGGCAATCAAAAACTTTAAGCCGGAACCCTATTTTGAACTAAATGCTGAAATTCTTGCTAATCAGCAAAAATTCGTCGCAAAATTAGACCCCTATCAGCGATTTAAAGACGAAGCAGGGCTAATAACATTCATGCAAGCTAAACGCGTTCAGAAAAGCTCACAGGCCGGTTTAATCAAGAACGTCCAAAAGCAAGGCAAGAAGCGTGCTAGTCCCCAACTATTCTCGCTATCTAGTCTCCAAAGTGCCATGAATAAACGTTATCACGCCAGCGCCAGCCAAACCTTAGCGGCTATTCAAAGCTTATACGAAGACAAACTACTCAGTTATCCCCGCACCGATTGTGCTTATATCACTGATGAAGAATTTGAGTATTTAGTGACTAATCTGACGAAATATCTGGGGTTAGTCTCTAAACAAGTCGCTTTAACCAATACCACCCCAAATAAGCGCTATGTTGACGGGAAAAAAGTTGAAGAACACTATGCCATTATTATGACTAAAGTCGTGCCGACGAAAGAGAAACTAGCCAGCTTGCCTAAATTACAGCAACAAGTCTATGACCTGGTTTTAAGGACGACGTTAGCGATGTTTGCTGATCCGTACGAGTACGAGGAAACTACCATTATTACCCAAGTTGGTGACGCCAATTTTAAAGCAACGGGTAAGGTCCCAACTAAGCAAGGTTGGCAAGCTTTATTTGATGATCACAAAACCGACCAGCAAGAAGCAGCCACCCTACCGATCGTTCACCAAGGCGACCAAGTTCAAGCGAATCTGCAAACGCCGCAAAAAGAAACGACACCTCCGGTACCCTTTACCGAAGGTACCCTGATTACGGCCATGAAGACCGCTGGCAAAACGCTTGATGATGAAGTAGCCCAGGCGATTCTCAAAGATGTGCAAGGCATTGGGACAAGTGCGACCCGGGCCAATGTGCTGGAAGTGTTAAAGAAACGCGGCTACTTAGTTACTGAAAAGAATAAGTTGCACGTCAGTGAAGCCGGAATCACTTTATGTAAAGCAGTCGAACTCGAACCCTTGCTAACTAGTCCAGAAATGACAGCTAAATGGGAGCAAGCGTTACAGCAAATCAGTACCGAAGAACGCACTCCGGATAATTTTTTGAGCCAAATTAAGAAGTTTGTGGCGAAGTTGATTGCTGATGTTCCGACACAATTAACTGGCAGTGCAGCCATAAAGCAACAAATTAATCACCAACAGCAAGCGCAAAAAAACGCCGAGGTGTTCTTAGAAACACCGCAAGTAACTGTTTTAAACAAACAAAAGTTTTACATTGTGAAGCCTGAGCAGGGCGAAGACTTTACTCTACCCAAGAAATGGAGCGGTAAGACGCTCGGGAAGACAGTGATCAAAGCACTGGTCACCAAGGGGAAAACGAGCAAATTAAAGGGTTTCAAGAGTAAAAAAGGAAAGTCGTTTGACGCCAAGTTAAAGCTTGACGGCCATAAATTAAGTTTTGATTTTGATTAGAACCTGCCTACCGCCCTACACTACGTTCCGGTTGGTTAACCCGTCATTTAGGTTCACTTCTACAACCCCAAAAGTAAACCTGAACAACGGGTGAGATTAACAAAGCAAAGGAGATCATAAAATGAACAACGAATTAGCAGTTTTAGCCAGTGAATTACCCGTTTTGCAAGCTAAAGGAACCTACAAGTATTTAAAAGAAATCACTGGTAACGGCGCTTATTATCAAGTAGCCTGGCAAAAATTGTCTGACGGTTACGTTGTCCTTTATGGAACGACCCCGATTCAAATAAGATCATTGCCAACATTGAATGATATTTTTGAAGATGAGGAGGGGTAACTCATGCCAAACAAAGCAGATGTTAAGGCTTGGAAAGCACAATTAGTCGCCCAGGCTGAACAGCAAATCCTAAAATTAACCGATAGTGACCGATTTAAACAGTATCTTAATACCCTGGCTAAATTTCATCATTATAGCGCCAGAAACATTGATTTGATTTATGCGCAAAATCCGCAAGCCACTCAAGTCGCGGGCTTTAAGCAATGGCAGACGGCTTTTAACCGCACCGTCAAACGAGGCGCAAAAGCGATTCGGATTGCGGCCCCGATTATTAAGAAGTTAACACCAGCCGAGAAAAAGCGTCTTGATACCACCGATGAACGCGCCATTGTCGGTTACCGTTATCTACCCGTCTTTGACGTGTCACAAACTAGCGGTGAGCCAGTGTTAAGTGCCAAGGATTTTGTCAAAGAAAATTTAGCCGATCATCAGAATGTAACGAGCTTGTATAACGCGTTCAAAGATTATTTAAACCAGCAAACCGACCTTAAAGTCAGTGAAGTGCCTTTAGAGACGCTAAATGGGGCTAAGGGGTATTTTCAACCCAGCACTAATGAAATCGTCATTGGTGGCGATGAGCCCGATAATGCTTTAAAATTGAAGACGTTATATCATGAATATGCGCATAGCCAGCTACACGGCTTAAAATCAGCCTTTAAAGATCGACCACGAGCCTATCAGGAAACCCAAGCCGAAGCGATCGCGTATGTTGCCATGCAAAATATTGGCGTTGATACCAGCAACTACTCACTCGGTTACGTGGCCACCTGGGCCAAAGATAAAGCCGTGATCCATAGTGCTTTAAGTGAGATCCAGCAAGTGAGCAACAAAGTGATTGAGCTTAGCGATGGCTTAACCAAACAATTAGGCTTACAAGAAGCCCAAAAAGAGCCTGAGCATAATCTAAAAAAGCTATCAGCCCATGATCTTAATAAGTCCTACCAAAGCTTGCAACAACAAGTTCAGCAAGCAAGGAACCCACAACAAAAATCAGAACTAAAAAATAAGCTAAATGATATACACCATGAAATCAGTAAGCGAACACAAAAACAGC
Source organism: Secundilactobacillus muriivasis (assembly GCF_054785195.1). Lineage (NCBI taxonomy): Bacteria > Bacillati > Bacillota > Bacilli > Lactobacillales > Lactobacillaceae > Secundilactobacillus > Secundilactobacillus muriivasis. The sequence continues at coordinate 8,136 of NZ_BAABMI010000075.1, forward strand.
TGCAAGCATTTTCTGAACAAAACCCGGCAATTAAACAACCAGAACATAATGTAGCTAAAACATTGAAAAGATAGGGGGGTAACACTATGAAAATTGTTCTTTTAGATGGATATGAACTAAACAAAGATTTAAATTGGAAAAGCTTGCAAGAATTAGGCGACTGCACTTTATATGATCGTACACCAGTTAACGATAACGCTGAAATCATAAAACGAATTAAATATGCTGATATCGTCATTACACACAAAACACCGCTAGATCATGAAGTGATTAGCAAAACATCACGATTGAAGTATATCGGAATCATGGGAACCGGTTATGATGTCGTTGATATTGTGAGCGCACACCAGAACAAGGTTGTGGTGACTAACATTCCCACATATGCAAGTGACGCAGTGGCACAATTTACTTTCTCGTTATTATTAGAAGTGACTAGCCAAGTTGGATTGCATAATCAGCTTGTTCATGAAAACCGGTGGGCACAGGCTCCTGATTTTACTTTTTGGGAAAAACCGCTATTAGAATTAAAAGGAAAAACTTTAGGACTAATCGGTTATGGCCATATTGCGCAAAAAGTTGCTAAAATAGGACACGCTTTTTCTATGAAAGTTATTTTCTATAATCATCGTCCTAAAAAGGTTCCTGAATCATGGATTCAGCAGGTTTCATTTGATGAACTATTAAGGCAATCTGATGTGCTTAGTCTGCATGTGATCCAAACACCAGAAACAATTGATTTAATTAATAATGATACGATTGCCAAAATGAAAAATGGGGTTATTATATTGAATACGGCCCGAGGCAAATTGGCTAATGAATCGGACATCAAGAATGCCTTGAATGAAGGCAAAATTTATGCCTACGCCACTGATGTTGTTAAAGGGGAGCCCATTGCTAGTGATAGCCCATTATTACAGGCCAAAAATTGTTATATTACCCCACATATTGCTTGGGCACCATATGAGACAAGAGAACGGTTGTTGCATATGACTGTTGATAATATAAAAGCATATTTATCAGGAGATCTGAAAAAGATAGGTGCAGGCTATCTTCTCTTTTTTTGTCTGTATATAAAAATGTTACCAATATATGTTCACGAAGTGAACACCTATCAGTACCAAATATTGTAGAACCAAAAGTCTATTGAACATAAAATCCCCCTGTCAACCTTTAGCTGACAGGGGGATTTTCTTGATAAAAAAACTAATTTTCTTTTAATGAGTAAGCATGTTTGAGCATCAATGGTGCAAGTAATGTTGTCAGAATAATTGCTGTGATTATGGCTGAATAATATTCAGAGGACAGTAAGTGAGTACTATAGCCAATTTGTGCGATAATCAAAGCCATTTCACCGCGGGACACCATGCCGGCACCGACAATGTAAGAATCTTTCCAGGTAAAATGGGCCAATTTAGCTCCTAAACCAGCGCCAACTAATTTTGTCATGGTTGCTAAAATTGTTAGTAAAGCGATGAATAAAAAGTCATCAAGAAAGCCATCAAACGACATTGAAAGACCAATGCTAACGAAAAAAACAGGAATAAAGATGGCGTAGCCAATCGGTTCAATGTTTTGCTCAACCTCGTGCTTTACACTAGTTTGAGAAATTGCAATTCCTGCAAAAAAAGCGCCAACGACTGAACTGAGCCCAATTGAGTCCGCCACTAATGCCATACCTAAGCACAAAATAAGTGCCACAATTGTTGGCCCCCCTGGAATGAATAATCTCTTTCCAATTTGGGCTAAGAAAGGTGCCAGAAATTTAACCACGAAATAAATAGCGATAAAAAACACAATTTGGCTTGCAAAAGTGAACAACAAATTACTGCTAGCTGCTGCACCTGCTTTTGTTCCTAGCAAACTGACCATTACACTTAAAATCACCACGGCCAAAACATCGTCGACTACAGCTGCACCAAGAATAGTTGCTCCCGCTTTTCCGTGCAGACCATCTAATTCCTTTAAAACTGCAACTGAAATTGAAACTGATGTTGCTGCAAAAATGACACCAATAAAAATACTTTCTGTTTGGTCTAGTTTAAAGGCAATGCTTAAGCCATAAACTACCAGAACTGGAATGATGACTCCTAGTGAGGCCACCAGAATACTTGGTCGCAAATATTTTTTTAATAATTTGAGGTCACTTTCCATTCCAGCACTGAACATCAAAATGATTACTCCAATTTCAGAAAATAGGTGGGTAAATTCATCACCCTTGATCCAACCAAAAATAGCTGGACCAACAATAATTCCAACTAGTAATTGTCCCACCACTGCAGGTAATCCGATTCTGACACTGTAATGACCAGCAATCGTGGTAGCAATTAAAATTAAACATAGTTCACCAATTGCTTGCATTAATTTTTTCCTTTCAACAAAAAATAAAAAGCCCAAACTTCAAGACTTTCTCACACCCCTGAGAAAGTAAAGTCCTTGAAGCTTGCGCCAACCGATTTGTCCTATTCATTTACTAGTTAAACATTACCATAGTTCCACCTAGCTGTCACATGCTTAGACTTTTTGTGTGGCTGGGGTTGATTAAATTGGTAGTTGAAATAAATGAAAAACAACTTATAGCATGGCATTAATCATTACACATTATTTGACTTATACCGAATATTTTTGTAATAATAGATCCAATTCGTTTTTTTGCGTATATCGCATAACCGGTCATTTTAAATATGTTTGTTTTCAAAATGAAAGCAACGCTAAATGTAACTGAATTTAACTAAAGGAGGATGCATGACTAAAAAAGTTGAAGTAAAAAATTTAACCAAAATATTTGGGAAACGTAGTCCGCGCGTCAAAGAATTAATTACACAGGGCAAAACAAAAGCAGAAATTCTAGAACAAACAGGTGCTACTGTCGGGGTTAATCAAGCTAATTTCCATGTTAATCAGGGCGAAATTTTTGTAATTATGGGATTATCTGGTAGTGGTAAATCGACTCTGATTCGAATGATAAATCGGCTAATTGAACCAACTCAAGGAACGATTTCTATTGATGGGCAGGACCTAATGACACTCAATAAAAAAGAGTTACGCGAAGTGCGCCGACAAAAGATGAGTATGATCTTTCAAAACTTTGCGTTGTTTCCTAATCGCACTATTTTGGAAAATACTGCCTATGGTCTTGAAATTAAGGGTGTCGAAAAAAATGTTCGGGAACAAAAGGCCCATGAAGCGTTGGAGTTAGTCGGGTTACATGGCTACGATCATCAATTTCCACAACAGTTATCTGGTGGAATGCAACAACGAGTTGGTTTAGCTCGTGGCTTAGCTAATGATGCCGAAATTCTGCTCATGGATGAAGCTTTTTCTGCATTGGATCCATTAAATCGAAAAGACATGCAGGATGAATTGCTCGATTTACAAGAAAAAATGCATAAGACAATTATCTTTATTAGTCATGATTTGAATGAAGCCCTTAGAATTGGTGATCGAATTTTGATCATGAAGGATGGTGTGATCGTTCAAACCGGGACCCCTGAAGATATTTTGACCCATCCAGCCGATGATTACGTTAAACGATTCATTGAAGACGTGGACCGGACAAGAGTCTTAACCGTGGCCAATGTCATGATTCGTCCTAATACAATTAACATTGACAAGGATGGGCCCCGGCTGGCACTACGACGGATGCAAGAAAATGAAATTTCGTCCGTTTATGTGGTCGATAGTGCGCGTAAATTTGTTGGCTTTGCGGATGCCAAAGATGTTGTTGGCCTGATTAGAAAAGAGAGTCGTGATCTCAGATCGGTCGTTCAAACTAGTGTCCCGACCACTCATCCCGACGTGCCAGTTAACGACTTAATGGATAAACTATCAAGTACCCCAATTCCGTATGCTGTCCTTGATGACGATCACCATCTAGTCGGAATTATTGTGCGTGGTGCCGTGTTAGGTGCCATTGCCGGAAATGGAGTGGCACAAGAATGACAATTTTAATTAGCAAGTTACCATTGTCTGACTGGGTGAACTCATTTGTCACTTGGTTGACGCAATTTACAGGCTTTTTCAATGGGATTACAAGTTTTATTGGTGGAATTGTTAATGGCTTTCAGTGGGTATTTGATTTGTTACCCGTCTGGTTGTTCATTGTGATCGTTTTGGCGATTACTTGGTATGCAACTCGCCATGGTAAAAAATGGGGACTGTTACTTTTTGAACTAGCTGGGTTGCTATTAATTTGGAACTTAGACTATTGGCGTGATATGACACAAACTTTGACGCTGGTTCTTACCTCGAGTTTGATTGCATTAGTAATCGGGATTCCGTTAGGTATTTTAATGGCTAAAAGTCATACATTTGAAGCAATTATGAAACCTATTTTGGATTTAATGCAGACTATGCCAGCCTTTGTTTATTTGATTCCAGCAGTGGCATTCTTTGGGATTGGAATGGTTCCGGGTGTTATTTCATCAGTAATTTTCGCGATGCCACCAACAGTACGAATGACTAACTTAGGAATTCGTCAGGTACCGGTTGATTTAATTGAAGCAGCTGATTCATATGGATCCACTAGCTGGCAAAAATTAATTAAAGTGCAATTACCATTAGCAAAATCAACTCTAATGGCTGGGGTAAACCAGAGTATGATGCTGTCATTATCAATGGTGGTTATTGCATCAATGATTGGTGCATTAGGTCTAGGAACCCAGGTTTACTTCGCTGTGGGGCGTAATAATGCCGGTAATGGATTTACTGCTGGTCTGGCGATTGTTATTTTAGCCATTATTTTAGACCGCATTACACAAGCATTTAATCGTGCGAAACACTAGGAGGTAACTATGACACGTAAACTAAGAATTTTAGTAGTTGGATTGTCACTGTTGCTTCTGACGATCGGGTTATCCGCTTGCAGTAGTAAACCTGCTGCATATAACCCGCATAAGAAGTTAGGTCCGCAGATTAACTATACGATTACAGGAATTGATGCGGGTGCTGGTGAAATGGGCGCTGCGCAAAAGGCACTGACTGCCTATGGCTTGAAAAGTAAAAATTGGCAGTTACAAACTAGCTCTACCGCCGCAATGACCAGTACATTGGATAAAGCAATCAAAAATCACCAAGCAATTGTAATTACTGGGTGGCAACCACACTGGATGTTCACCAAGTATCCAATAAAATTTTTGAAAGATCCGAAAAATGTTTTTGGTAAAACAGAGAATTTGCACACCATTGCTAGAACCGGTTTCAAACATGACAATCCTGGCGCTTATAAACTATTGTCACAGTTTCATTGGACTAAATCAGAAATGTCTGAAATTATGTTGAAGGTTAACGATGGGCAAGATCCTGCAAAAGCGGCGAAGAACTATATTAGCAAACATCCAAAACAGGTGGCAAAATGGTTGGCTGGGGTTCCTGAAGGTCATGGAAAAAAGGTCAAACTAACCTACGTTGCCTGGGATTCTGAGATTGCTTCGACTAACTTAGTCAAGCAATTATTAGACAGCAAGGGCTACGATACGACGATTCAGTCACTGGAAGCACAGCCGATGTGGGCTTCAATCGCGACTGGAGCGGCGGATGTGTCTGTTTCAGCTTGGTTACCAACAACACACGGATTGTATGCTAAACAGTACAAGGGTGAGTTTGTTGATGTGCGGGTGAATTTGAAGGGTGCCAAAACTGGTTTAGCCGTGCCAAAGTATATGAAAAATATTAATTCGATTGAAGATCTAAAAAATAAATAACAACAAAGTTGAAGCTTGAAATTTACTTCAGCTTTTTTTGTCTGTATATAAAAATGTTACCAATATATGTTCACGAAGTGAACACCTATCAGTACCAAATATTGTAGAACCCAGAAAATTAGAAACCATTTTCAATAACTCTAGAGGTGTTAATTACTGGTATTTAGTTGAGCTCTTTCCGCACTGCCAAGATGTTAGAAATCTTGAAGTATCAACCATCGCTAAGCAAATTAAAGATTTTAAAGGTTATGGTATTAACCGTGCTCAAAAACTAGCTATTAAACTTAAGCATCTCGCGGATTTAGCTTATCCAGCAGTTGATCAAGACGACCCGGAGCGTGATGAAGTGGTTTATTACGCCAATAGATTATTACGGCTTACAGCTGATCGCGAGCGGAGATCAGAGGAAATGATTAAATTAGCTAAGACTTTGCCTAATCGCGATCTAGAAATCTTAATGAGCATTCCTGGTATCGCTGAAATAACTGCTGTCCGAATTCTAGCCGAATTAGGCGACATTAGAAGATTCAGTAATCCAAACAAGATAAATGCTTTTGTTGGTATTGATCCAGGTAGATATCAATCAGGGGAAAAAGATTCTAGTTTAAGGATCTCTAAGCACGGCAATGCCGTTGCGCGGAAGATTCTTTATCGTGCAATTGGACAAATCGATCTAGCGGCTAAGACTAGTCCATGTCATATAGCAGATTACTATGAACGAAAAAAGCAATTTTCTCAAACGAAGGGGTTCAAGAAAATTGCCATTGCTTCAATCCATAAACTGCTTAGAACGATATATATTTTGATTATCACTGATCAAATGTATGATTACAACGTAGCCAACAATAATCAAAAAGACTTTTGTCGTAATTAATTGATCAGGTTCATTATAGCCTAAGTTAACTTCAAAGAAGTAATTTCTTTGAAGCCCTTTGTGATGCTCCTAATTTAGAAAAAAAACGCCTCAATTAAAGCAATAATGCCAAATATGTCATAAATTAAAACTTTAGAGTCCTAATATACTTGACTTTACGTAGAAAACTTCCTGCGTAATCCATTATACAGGTGAATTAAGTGTTGACCAAGCACAATAAAAATTAAGTCATGGGGTTTCATAGGATCCTAAATTTGATCAAATTAAGCTCAGCAAAACATCTTTTGTAGATACCCTTTTTTTAGTTCCTGGATTTTTTTAAGCTTACGCTGATAAAGGGTGATAGTGTTGTCGAGTTGTTTGAAGAATGAACCAATTTGTTTTTGCTCATCAATATTAGGAATAGAAACAATTTTACTTTCCATATCTCCCTTGGTTACATGAATCATTGTTGAACCATTTGTACTGGATAACAATCTTGCTTTATCCGCTTCTAAAAGTTGCAATGTAAAATTCCTATCAAGAAATTTAGAAAGCTCGACTTTCCAGATGTGATAATGGTAAATAACTTTTTCGCCGCTCCAAATATGTGGGCCAAATGTCGCTGACCAAGTATAAACTAGATCACCTTTATCAACATAATATTTATCACCAAGCTCCATATTAGAGTAGTACCAAGAATCATTGGTATAAAAATTGCCGACGCGAAGCACTTTATATTTACCTGAATCCAGTAATTCATCTTGCTTATATGCTCGTCCGTTTAGAAATGTTGCAACTTCACCCAACTTACGTTGTTCCCAAGCGTCAGCAAACCCTGCAAATCGCAATTCAGGAACTTTTGCACCATTTTTAGGAAACAGTTTCTGCAAATAGCCCTGTTTAAGTTCCTTAAGCTTAGCTAACTTACGCTGATGAAGAGCGATAGTATCATCCAACTGTTTGAAGAATGAGCCAATTTTTTGTTGTTCATCTTCGCTTGGGAAGTCTACTGTGATTTCACGCATCTTTACCATAGTTAAAGCTTTTTGATTAGAGCCGGCTGCACTATCAAGCAAACGTTTCTTTCCTATCCCACCAGTAAAGTAAGTTAATAAATAATCTGAGTTTACCTGCATTTTACTAATTTGAATTAGATTTCCATCTTTATAATAAAACCTACGGCTATCAACCTTCCAAAGGTTTCCTAACGTTCCTACAGCAGTAACTAATAAATCTCCTACTGATGGGACACCATATTTTTCTTTTATTTCATCAAACTTTTCTTTAGAAATAAACAATTCTTGGTTTCCTGTGATTCCGCCTGTACTAATTTCACTTCCTCTATAAAACGGGATGCCTTCCGTTACATAATCGCTTGAATGAATTCTTTTGCTGGAACTAAGAGTTGCAACTTCACCTAACTTACGCTCTTCCCAAGGATCAGTGAAACCTTTAAATCTTAATTGCGGATATTTAGCTTGGTTATCATTCATTGTGGGCCTCCGGTTTTGACTGGTCAGTCACCTGGGTGGTCACTAACTGGCTAGCCAATTCATTAAAGGCTTGTTTATTCTGACTGATTTCCTCGTCCAATTGCTTCAGATCAGCTTTAACTTGGTCCAGATCGATCTCGGGTTCCGGCTCAAACGTATCAACGTAGCGCGGAATATTTAAATTATAATCATTCTCTTTGATTTCTGCCGGTGAGGCCACATGGGCATATTTATCGACATCTTGCCGGTTTTGATAAGTGGTCACAATTTTTTGAATATTGGCTGCCGTTAGCTTATTTTGATTCTTGTCCTTTTCAAATTCCCGAGACGCATCAATAAATAAGACGTCATCAGTGGTTTTATGTTTCTTTAAAATCATGATCAACGTTGGAATACCAGTGGAATGAAAAATATTGGCGGGTAGCCCAATAATGGCATCAATCCGGTTATCTAACAGGAGCTTTTGGCGAATCTTGCCTTCTTTAGCACCCCGAAATAACACGCCATGGGGTAAGACAATGCCCATAGTCCCGTGTTCCTGCAAATGATAAAAGCCGTGTAGCAGAAAGGCAAAGTCGGCTTTAGATTTAGGTGGTAAGACGCCATAGTCGCGGAAACGGGGATCAGACAAGCGTTTATCACTGTTATCCCAGTGTGCCGAGTAGGGCGGGTTCATGACGACCGCATCAAATAAGTAAGGTTCGTCAACCGGCCAATCTTTACTTAACGTATCCCCGTTGCGTAAGTGCATATCGTCATACGAGACGCCATGTAACATTAAGTTCATTCGGGCCAGGTTATAGGTTGTGGTGTTCAATTCTTGACCGTGATAACTCACTAAACCGGGATTTTGCACGTGCTGTCCGACATTCAATAGCAGTGAACCAGAACCAACTGCTGGATCATAGATAGTCCGCACTTGGTTATCACCTTCATTGCGCTGATAGGTCACAATCTGGGCAATAATGTCGGACACCTGCCGCGGGGTATAAAATTCACCCGCTTTTTTACCGGAATCACTGGCAAATTGCGCGATTAAGTATTCATAGGCGTCACCTAAGACGTCGCCTTGATGATGGATAAGATCAAT
>NZ_BAABMI010000076.1:0-16768 GCF_054785195.1 Secundilactobacillus muriivasis
TTCATGCGGCTTTGGCGAGCGAAGCGACGACAAACAGCCAACACCCAAAGCGCACCCAACACTTACGCTGGACACAAGCGGCAGTATTGTAACGGATAGTGGCTTCGGAGGTGCCCAGCATTGACAGTGACTAGACGCTACCGATATACTGAAATCAGATAAGTCACAGCCAAGGGGCGTTAAGGTCACGGCTGTAGGGGAGGTCCAGATGATGGATGCGACAACGAGACGAAGAACAATCAAGGCGGAGGCAAAGCAGTTACTTAATCGGAATTTTAAATTTTATTTAGTGCTATTCTTACCAATTTTTATTTTACAATTAGTGACGTTTGGCTCTAACTTTGCGGATGGGGTTTTAAATTCTAACTTTGAGCAGAGTAATTTGGCTTGGATCATTAGTATCGTGTTAAGCCTGTTAATGGTGGGGGTCAGCTTTGTGCTGATCGACCTTGAACGGGGCGTCACCGAGCTTAAGGAACCCGTTAGTAAATCATTCACGATTTTTAATAGCTGGGATTACTTCATCGGCACACTTGCGCTGACCATTTTAATTGGCATTATGACGATGCTGTGGTCGTTTTTACTGATCGTTCCAGGAATCATTAAAGGTTATTCGTATTCACAGGCGATTTACATTTACCGGGATTACCTTGATCAGGGTCAAAAAATTGGCTTTATGGAAGCCATTACGTTAAGTCGAGAAATGATGGATGGTCACAAATGGGAGATGTTTGTGCTGCAGTTGAGCTTTATTGGCTGGGCGCTACTATGTATCCTGATTTTGCCGATCCTTGGGGTAGAACCTTACTACCAACAAACCATGGCGAACTTCTACGTTAAGTTGTCGATGGAAGCGGCTGAAGCGGACGAAGAGTCAGATTCGGAAGAACCCGTTGTGGTCACGCCGTCAACGGATGAGCAGGCACCATCAAGCGATGCTGGTTCACAGCCCTCGTCAGATGATACTGATTCACAAGCAGCAACACCAACCGACAAACCAGACGATGATGAAACACCAAAGCAAGAGTAGGCTACGTTAACTCATATAGTAGGTTTAAATGCGCTTCACGGTTATCAACTAATTGATAGCGGTGAGGCGCATTTTTTATTAATTAAGTAGCTGTCAACCGAGCCCGAACGCAATAGAATGCCGACTTTTCGGCTTTTATAGGGTATGCTTTGGTTGTATAAATTTAAGTAAACATCATTTCTATGTTATGCTTGATAGGTAACTATTTGAAAATGGAGTGTGAAAATTGAGTAATTCGAAACGCTTGCCGCAGTGGCAAAAAAATTTGTACGCCTTATGGGTGGGGAACTTTATTACTGGTGCTGGTGCTAGCATGAGCTTGCCATTCTTACCGTTGTTCATTAGTGAGATGGGGCATTTTCCAAAATGGGAACTGACCCTCTTTGCGGGGGCGGCTTTTTCGGTGACCTTCTTAAGTCAGGCCATCGTGTCACCGTTGTGGGGACGACTTGCGGATCGAACAGGCCGTAAACCCATGCTGATGCGGGCAGCGATTGGGATGACGATTACGGCAACGCTAACTGGGGCGTCGCCAAACGTCTGGATTTTGATTTTGCTTCGCCTGATTCAGGGAGCGTTTTCGGGTTACATTAATAACGCTTACGCTTTAATGGCGAGTGAAGTGCCGGTCAACAAGTCGGGCCGCACGATGGGAACGTTGACGACCGGTAACGTGAGTGGCCAGTTGATTGGCCCCATTATCGGTGGTTATATTGCCGGTATATTTGGTTACCGGATTCCGTTTTACCTGTTTGGTGGGATGATGGCAATTGCGGCGTTAACCACCTTCTTCTTCGTTAAGGAAGAGTTCACGCCAATCACAAATCAAAAACTGGCTAAACAGAGCGCCTTTGCGGGAATCAAACACGTTCGAATTGTTTGGGCGATGATTATTTCTTCGATGTTGATTCAAGCGGCGACGACCTCAATCAACCCAATTATTAGTCTATTTGTTAAGGAATTAATGCACCAACATGGCAACATTGCGATGGCCAGTGGGGTGATCGCGGCACTGCCCGGGATCGCTACCCTGTTAGCGGCACCAAAGCTAGGGGCGTTGGGCGACCAAATTGGGCCACGACGGGTCTTGATATTCGGCCTGATTTTTTGTGCCGCGATGTTTGTGCCGATGTTCTTCGTGACAACGGTGATTGCGCTTGGCGTTTTCCGATTCTTGGTCGGTATCTCGGACGCTGCGCTGTTACCCATTACGCAAACGGTGATGACGTTAGCCACGCCTTCAGAAGCTATCAGTCGAATCTTTAGCTATAACCAATCAGCCCAGGCAATTGGTTCGGTGGTTGGACCAATGCTGGCTTCAATCGTGGCTGGGGTTCTGGATTACCGCTACGTTTTCTTGATGACAACCGGGTTAGTCATCGTCAACTTAGTCGTGGTTGTTTGGGCCTATCATAAGGATTATCAGCAACCAGATCAAGCAGAATAACGATTGAGTTGCGCGTTGCTGATTTTAATCAGGTTCCAAAATATTTCTCATGAGATATTATTTATTGGGACAAGGTTATAAATCAGTTAAGTCCGTCCCATTAAGGGTTAATTACTTGAATATGACTGGGATTTTTTAGTACAATCTTTATGGGTTGTGAGACATGACATCGAAATGTGAATCGGTAATTATTAAAGGATTAGGAGAATGAGCCATGGGGAGAGCGCAAGAGCGTACGCGGCACCAAATAATGACCGCGTTTTTAGATTTATTGGAGCAAAAGTACTACGATATGATCAGTGTATCGCAGATTTCGGAGGAGAGTTTTGTTACTCGGAGTACCTTTTACCGGTACTTCAAGGATAAAACCGCGCTGTTGATGACGGTGATCGAAGATACGGTTGAAAAAACCGTGCCTGACCAACCCTTATTGACACAGTATGTGACCTACGTTGAGCAGTACTGGCCACTATTACGGCACCTCTCACCAAGTCGGCAGAGCCGAGCAGATCTGCACGACATTTTGAATCAGATTTTATGGGAAATGATTGAACGACGTGTTCAGGGGTCGAGCACGGTTGAAGATCCGGTGATCGATATGATTCGTCAGGCTAAGCATCGTAACATTATGATTAGTGCTGTTGAAGGTATCATGATGGGCATCTTGGAACGTTACGTTTCTGAAGGTGCTGAAAACATCAACGCCACTGAGCTAGAAGAAACGGTCCAAGAATTGGTTGCAAAGTTCAGCAAGTAATTTTTTCACCGCACATGACTTGCTAAGTCGACGAAACCCAATTTTGAATCACAGGTATGTTGATCATCTACCTAGTCGTTGCTAGGCAGATGATTTTTTGTGGGCTGGGGATAACAAGGAGGAGATAATTCGTGGTTTATTTGTTTGATATCAAAATGGCGATGCTGGTGTTTCCAATCGTGGCATTGTTCATGACGTTTCCGATTTTGCTGTGGCACTATCACCGGTTTGGCGCCATTTCACGGTGGTCGATTTTAATGCTCTATAGTTTGGTGTTTTACTTGATTTGCGCTTATTTTTTAATTATTTTACCGTTACCCTCACGTGCAGCGGTCGCCAAACTAACAACACCGGAGATGAACCTTCAGCCACTGATGTTTGTGCGCCAGTTTTTGGCGTACAGCCCGTTTCAGCTAACGAATCCGCATACTTGGTTAGCGGCTTTGAAGGCGCCAACGGTGATCCAGCCGGCCTTTAATGTGTTATTGACGGTACCGTTTGGATTTTATCTGCGGACGTATTTTCGCCGGTCATGGCGGTTTACGTTAGTTGCGGCGTTTTGTTTGTCATTATTCTTTGAATTGACGCAGTTGTCGGGACTCTATGGCATCTACCCACGGCCGTACCGGTTATTTGACGTGGACGATTTATTGTTAAATACCACGGGGGGCTTACTGGGCTTTGGCCTTACGCGCTTCGTGCTGCCATTACTGCCATCAAGCGACTATCTCAGCAAGCAGTTACAGGTCCGGGCTAAGCAGGTATCAACTTTCCGGCACGCGACGGCGTTTGTGGTGGACTGGTTGGTATTCTTTCTCGTTTCAAGCCTGTTAATGACCATTTTTCACTTACACGGCAATCTGTGGTCCGGCATCTCCACGTTTGTTGCGTTGGGGCTGGTGATCGTCTTACCAGAACTTCGTTGGCAACGGACGTTAGGGTTGAAGTTAGTTCGATTGAGGATTGGGACGTTACGGGCTGAAAGTGAGCGGCCGACTGCCGGTCAGTTGATGCTTCGAACGGGATTAGGCTATTCGCTGATTTGGATTCCCGCGGTTTCGAGTATCGTGATAAGTCAGGTTTCCAAAACCGGATTTGCGGCAGAAATTATTGGAATTGTCTTGGTCCTAGCGCTTGGGATTATTGGATTATTACTGGCGTTGGATCTCTTGATCGATGTATTTCGGCCGAGTCATGAGTTGTTGTTTGAAAAATTGAGCCGAACGGTGTTACGCGCTGAATAAATGATGAACGTGAAAAAGCCACTATAACCTGCTAATGGGAGGTCATAGTGGCTTTTTAGTATAATTTTGGGTACAAATCGACTGTTTAACTAGTTGTTATCGCTAGATCGCTCAGCCCAGTCAATGCGGGGAACACTGACTGGCGAGACTGGTGCGGGGAACACCAGTGAGTAATGGTATCGTTGATGTTAATAGAATGATGGGCGATCGCCATCGGTGTGAGGTTGGTTAACCCCAATCGAATGGCCGATCTCCTTGGTTGGGTCGTTGATCAGTTTGACCACGACGTCGGCGATACTGCGACGAGAAACTTCGGTCCCTTTGAAGGCATCGCCTTTTTGGGTGAATTCGTAGCTCACAATATCGTTGTTAGAAAGCCAAGCTGGCCGAATGATCGTGTAATCGAGGCCGGATGCTTCGATGACCTTAGCGGCTGCGGAATAGGTTTCAAGGTAACCACCATCCAACATTTGGTGGTTCCACTTACCGAAGTTGCCAGGCACTTCGTCGTAGATGCCAAGGGTTGAGATCCAAATCAAACGCTTAACACCGGTAGCTTTCATCGCTGCCACAACCGTTTGGGCTTGACGTTCGATATCGCGGTTACCAAGGTTAGCGTAGACGATGTCTTGGTTAGCCATTGCCTTTTCAAGTTGGGCTTGATCTAACACATCGCCATCGATGACTTGTTCACGATCAGGATTAGAGATCGTTAAACGGTTAGCGCGACGAAGGAAGAGGGTCAGTCGGTGGTCAGTTTCAACCAATAACTGAGCTTCTGCCAATTTTGCAATTTTACCATTGGCGCCTAAAACTAAAACATTTGCCATTAAATAATCACTCCTTATTAAAATTAAGTTGAGTGGTGAGTACGAGAATTAGTCGTGCTCAGGTCAGTTGAGTGGGTCACATCGAGAGGAAGTGAAGTTCAACTATTGAACACTTTTTATTATAGCCATTTCAGTTAAAATCGTAACGGACAGATTCGGTAGGGTTGTCCGCTTGGCGTGTAAAGAGTAGAATAAACTTAAACTGATTGCTGATATATCCTCAATTAGTTAATGGCATAACTTAATTTTAACTTTAAAGGAGTTTTTTTATGACTGGCATTCTAGAAGGCAAAAAAATCATTATCATGGGTGTGGCGAACAAACGTAGCTTAGCGTACGGTTGTTTTCAAGCGTTGGCGGAACAGGGTGCCCAGCTGATTTTGACCTACCAAAATGAACGGATGAAGCGTAGTATCGATAAGTTCATTCCGGAAGATGTGTTGGAAGTTGAATGTGATGTTTCGGAACCAGAAAACGTTAAAGCGGCATTTGACACCATTAAAGCAACGGTGGGTAACGTTGACGGCATCATTCACGCCATCGCTTATGCGGATCCAGAAGACTTGTCGGGGCAAACGACGGATGCTGGCTTGGAGAGCTTTGAAAAAGCGCAAGCCATCAGTGTGTACTCGTTAATTTCGGCTGCTAAATACGGCCGGGAAATGATGAACGAAGGCGGTTCAATCGTCACGTTGACCTACATGGGGTCTGAACGGGCCGTACCAAACTACAACATCATGGGGATCGCTAAAGCCGGCTTGGAATCAACTGTGCGGTACTTAGCCCGTGACTTGGCCGTTCAAAACATTCGGGTCAATGCCATCTCAGCTGGGGCAATCAAGACGTTGGCCGTTACTGGGGTTAAGGACTACAACAAACTGATTGAAATTTCTAACGAACGTGCTGTTAACGGCGAAGGGGTCACGATTCGCGAAGTCGGCGACACCGCCGCGTTCTTGCTGAGCCCATTGTCAACTGGGGTTGTTGGTGATGTGATCTATGTGGATAAAGGAACCCATTTGATGTAGATGTGAGTTGCAATTATTAGCGTTATTGGCGCTGGGGGTGACCGAGTTATCGGTTGTGCTCAG
The DNA here is from genome assembly GCF_054785195.1 of Secundilactobacillus muriivasis. Classification (NCBI taxonomy): domain Bacteria; kingdom Bacillati; phylum Bacillota; class Bacilli; order Lactobacillales; family Lactobacillaceae; genus Secundilactobacillus; species Secundilactobacillus muriivasis. The sequence goes on from NZ_BAABMI010000076.1 coordinate 6,400, forward strand.
CGCTTTTTTGTAGTGTGCGGAGCGAGACGGTTTGGGAGCGTAGTGTAATGGCACTTCGGTGAAAGCGCCTGGGTCTGGCAGTTTTACCGAAGTGCCATTACATGCAGCTCTCAGTCTCGAGCAGCACCATTCGGCGTGGTGGCCAGAAAGCGCGTGGGTGACAAGTTCTTACAACTTCAGGAATCCTGGAAATCACAGTTTAAGTAGCGCCGAATTTTGTTGACTGAGAGCGCCGGTTTTCATGCGGCTTTGGCGAGCGAAGCGATGACAAACAGCCGACACCCAAATCGCACCCAACCCTTACGCTGGACACAAGCGTAAGTCCGCTAAATTTGCTCTAGACATCCTCAAACATCGTGCTATACTTATTTATCAAGTGATAAATAAAAATTGGAGTGATCAAGTTTGTATTTGGCATACAAGGAATTAATGCATTCGAAAGCACGATACCTACTGATGATTTTGGTCATCTTTTTGGTGTCGTACCTGATATATTTTTTAAGCGGGTTGGCGTTTGGGTTAGCGCACAATAACCGTTCGGCAGTGGATCAGTGGCATGCACAGAGCGTGGTTGTCAGCAAGTTTGCTAATAAAAACTTAACGGCGTCGCAATTGACGCAAGCAACGTTACCGAAATCGCTACAGACAAGTGACACTCGGCAACCAGTTAGTGAATCGATGGGCGTTAGTGAAGCGCACAAAGTGAAAACGGACGTGACCGTCATGGGCATCCACTTTAACGGTTTCTTAGCACCAACTTTAATTAAGGGCCATCAAGCAAAATCGGCGCATCAAATCGTGGTTGATGAAAGTTTGCTAACCGGTAAACTACGTATGGGTGACAGCATTACCCTGAACGGTAGCGAAACGAAGTACCAAATCGTTGGTGTGACGCAAAATAACCGGTTTAGTACCTTACCCGTGGTCTTCATGCCGCTTCATAGTTATCAGCAGTTTAAGCAAAGCCCCGGATTAGTAAATGCGATTGTCATCAAGGACAAGCAACACATCAAATCAAGCGACAAGTTCCAACAGCTCTCAACGAAAACCTTTATTCAAAACTTACCGGGTTACAGCGCAGAAGTTAGTACCTTTGCGCTCATGATCGGGGCATTGTTTGTGATCATTGCGTTCATTATCGGTATTTTTATGTACATTATGACGATTGAAAAGACGCCGTTGTATGGCGTGATGCGTGCACAAGGTATTTCAAGTCGCCAATTAGTTGGTCAATTGATGGGCCAATCATTCTTACTGGGAGTCGTTGGCATCGGGTTAGGGTTGATTGCTAATTTGGCAACAACGGCCGTTTTACCGTCAAGCATGCCGTACTACGCAAGCGGTTGGTTAACGACCGGTTTTTCAGCCGGCTTGCTGGTGATGGTACTATTAGGGGCGGCAGTTTCAATTGTCCGGATTATTCGGATTGATCCACTTGATGCGATTGGAGGACGAGCATAATGGCATTGATGACGTTAAAGCAGGTAACGAAAGTGTTTGGCAAAGGGCAACAGGCGATTGAAGCGCTACACCCGACGGACCTTGAAGTTCAACCAGGGGAATTGATTGCCTTGACCGGCCCTTCTGGTTCTGGCAAATCGACTCTGTTGACGATGATGGGCGCACTTCAATCGCCAACCAGTGGCCAAATTTTGTTGGGTGATCGCGATATTGCGACTCTCTCGGAAAAACAGCGTTCCCAAATTCGGTTTCAACAGTTTGGCTTTATTTTACAGGGGTCAAATTTGATTCCATTTTTGACGGTTCAAGAACAGTTAAAATTAGTCGATAAGTTAACGAAAACGATGCAACTTGAGCGCCAGCAACAGTTACTCACAACGTTGGGTATTTGGGACCAACGAACCCACTATCCCAATGAGCTCTCCGGTGGCCAACGCCAGCGAGTAGCGATTGCGCGGGCTTTTTACCACCAACCACAATTGATTTTTGCGGACGAACCGACTGCTAGTTTGGATGCTAAGCGGGCGGTTCAGGTGGTCCAAGCCATGGCACAGATGGCTCATGATAACCAACAAGCCATCATTATGATTACCCATGATGATCGTTTACTGCAGTACTGTGACCGGACGTTGTGGCTAGTTGATGGGACCCTTCAAACTGAAAAAGCACAATGACGGTCCGATAGTTATCAGACGGGTCACTGTGCCTGCGGTGTGATTAAATCAGCTAGAAAAACCATGCCGTTTAAATCCAGCGTTAGCTATAACAATTGGTCAGCATGATGTTGATGTGGCTGACAATCAACTTGTTAGTCGCATCGTGGCGGATCAACCTCACTGTGAACCACTATGGTGAGGGAGTCGCTGCGTGTAAAGCTAAAGGGTAGGGGGAGCAGGTCGCCATAGTTGGGTTCACCTGTGATTATAATGATTTTTTAACTGATGCAAAGAATTTCGACTCCAAATCATGTGGTTATTTTCACATTGGTTCTGAACTGACGTATAATGAAGCCAAATACGTGTGAGGGGACGGATAAGCTCATGACTGAAAAATCGATATTTCACGTGAACGGGTATCTGGGATTAATTATTGCCATCCTATTATTTGCGTTGGGTGGTTGGTGTTTATGGCTTCGAACAACGGTGGGAATCGTACTTGGTGTGATTATTATTGTACTGACGTTGATTGGAAGTAGCTCGTTGACGATTATTGCGCCTAATGAAGCCAAAGTGCTGACCTTCTTCGGCCAGTACGTGGGTACGATTCGCTCGGCTGGTTTGTTTATGACACTCCCGTTGAGCAACAAAGCAACGGTTTCATTGCGGGTGCGGAACTTCAATATTAGTTTATTGAAGGTGAACGACTTGCGTGGGAATCCCGTTGAGATTGCGGCGGTGATCGTGTTTCGAGTCGTTGATACCAGTAAGGCGTTGTTTGAAGTTGATGATTACGAGCAGTTCGTTGAGATTCAAAGTGAGTCAGCAATTCGGCACGTGGCTTCGGAGTTTCCGTACGATGCGTTCGATGAATCTGAGACGTTGACGTTACGGAGCAATCCAACGGAGGTGTCGAACAAGTTAACGGCGGAACTGCAGTCGCGCTTAAACATTGCGGGGGTTGAAGTCATTGAAACCAGACTGACCCACCTAGCCTACGCAACCGAAATTGCGAGTGCAATGTTGCAGCGCCAGCAATCAGCAGCGATTTTATCCGCTCGAAAAATTATCGTCGAAGGGGCGGTATCCATTACGGAAGACGCCCTAGCAAAGTTAGAAAAGGATACCAAACTAGAACTGTCAGATGACCGGAAGTTACAGTTGATCAATAACGTGATGGTTACCATCATATCGGAGCGTGGCACGCAACCGGTGATTGGGACGGGGAAAGTGGAGTAGAGTGCGAAACGAAGCGTTTAAAGAGTGGAGTACAAGCGACCCCCAGTCATACTGCCCGGTTTTGGGGCAGTGTGACTGGGGGTCGCTTGTATGCAACTCTTTGCTTCGTTTTGCACGTTTCGGCGTGGCAGCCTAAAGGCACTAAAGCTGACACTTTCTCAGAATAATAAGAACCCCAGAACAAGTCAGTAAACACTCAGCCGAAACAAACGCTGCCAAGTTATCGAAAATCACAGTTAAGAACTGATTCGAAATTGTATCAGCGGGTGCCGTTGTATGCAACTCTTTGCCTTTTTTCGCACGTTTCGGCGTGGCAGCCTAAAGGCACTAAAGCTGACATTTCCTCAGAATAATAAGAACCCCAGAACAAATCAGCAAACCTCAGCCGAAACAAACGCTGCTAAGTTAGCACAAGTAATCGTTAAAAATTGTCTCGTAATGAGATCAGTGGCGTGTTGCATTTCACGCGCGGTTTAGATACCTAAAACATCCTCGCCAATCACCAAACACCAAAAAAATCGACCACTCAACTCGAGTAGTCGATTTTTCAATATCACAAACGAAATAACCCACATCACAAAACATCCAACGGTTCCTTCCGAGTCGGTGCCGGATAAGCCTGATCCAACAACGCCAAATCCCCAGTCGTTAAATGAATCTCACCAGCAGCAACGTTAGCCGCCATGTGTTCGGGATCACTGGTTTGCGGAATCGCTAGAATTTGTGACCGGTGAATCGCCCAAGCTAACAGAATTTGGTAGGGGGTCACATCGTGTTGACGTGCAACTGTTAAAACAGCCTCGTTCGTAGTCAGGTTGGCGCCGAGTTGGTCGCCGTTGCTGACGGGACTGTAGGCAATTAACGGCACGTGGTGTTGGGTCTGCCAGTCCAGTAAACTGTACTCGATACCACGGCTGCCGAGATTATAAAGGTCTTCATTTGCGGCAGCTTTCACGCCATTCGGCAGGCGCCATAGTTCCTGCATGTCATCTAAGTCAAAGTTCGAAACGCCCCAGGATTTAATTTTACCGGTGGTCGTTAGTCGCTGAAGTTCATCAACGGTTTCCGAAAGTGGAATGCCACCGCGCCAATGATATAAGTAGAGGTCAACATAGTCGGTGCCTAAGCGCTTCAAGCTGGCGTCTAAGTGCGCTTCCATTTGCGCTTGAGACGCGTTGTTTGGCAGGACTTTTGAAATTAAGAAAAGCTGATCGCGGTCGTAAGGCGCAATCGCTTCACCAACAAGGGATTCAGAACGGCCATTGCCGTACATTTCAGCGGTGTCGATGACGGTGGCACCGGCGTTGAGGCCAGTTTGAATTGCCTTGATTTCAGCCGCTTTAGTTGCAACGTCATCACCCATATGCCAGGTGCCGATACCAATCGCGGGCACGGTGCGGTTCGCAAGCGTAACAGTTTTCATAAAAGTGTCCTTTCTTACTACAATTTAGCCTCAGTGTAGGTTAACCAGGCCGTCAAATGCAAGCAAGAACCCTTCAGTTACTCGTACCAAGTGGTCGTCTCAACCAAAATTTTGCGGGTAAAGTCGGTTAGTTGATGGGGCAGATCAGCTGGTAAGAAGAAGGCGACCCGGTCCGTTTCACCAGGTTGAGGGGTCAGTTGCTGTTGAGTGGTTTGAGCTGTGTAGACCGCAATCACGGCATCGATTTGATCACCGTTTGGGTATGTGAACTGCATCCCGGGACCGCTGAGTAGTCCAGTTAGGGCTGGGGTGGTAATCGTAACCCCGGTTTCTTCTTGAACTTCACGAATTGCAGTATTTACTAGGGATTCATTCAATTCTTTAGAACCAGCGGGGAGACCCCAAAGGTGCGTATCTGTGCGGTGAATCAAAAGTAGGGCGTGTTGCGGATTATAGACGAGAGTCGCGGCACCGGTTGAAATCAGGGGCTGGTGGCCAACATCGCGACGTAAATCAAGTAGGTAACTCATGGGACACCTCCAAAATGCATAGGTTATCCAATCGGCGAAACTCGAGATTACCCGAATCGGGCCAATTTAAAGTAGATAATGAGGACTTTGGTTCAAATCTGAGAAAATTAAAGTCAAAGTACCCACTAAAATAACCACAAGATAGGATTTATCTACGGGTAACTATTGCATAAAATTAAAATAATTGTTAAAATATACTCATTTATCTCTCATAGTATTTTTTAGCAGCTTTAGTGATCACTACATAGTATCACGCATACCACACAGGAGGAATTTTAATGAGCTTTTTCAGTAATTTTACGCGAAAAGAAGATCCCGCCGTGTACCAGGACAAGGATTCACACCTTGCCCGCGTACTTGAAGTAAAGGATTTCCTAGCGTTAGGGGTTGGGACCATCGTGTCCACCTCGATCTTTACGTTACCTGGGGTTGTAGCCGCACAACATGCTGGTCCAGCCGTTGCCCTGTCATTCTTAGTGGCAGCCATCGTGGCTGGGTTAGTGGCCTTTGCCTACGCAGAAATGTCTGCAGCCATGCCATTTGCCGGTTCTGCCTATTCGTGGATCAACGTTATCTTTGGTGAAGGGTTCGGCTGGATCGCTGGCTGGGCACTGTTAGCCGAGTACTTTATCGCCGTGGCCTTCGTTGGCTCAGGGCTGTCCGCTAACTTCCGGGGACTAGTTGCGCCGCTGGGCATCAAGTTCCCGAACGCATTGGCCAATCCACTTGGCACTGACGGCGGGATCATCGATATTACGTCAGTCGTTGTCATCTTGCTGGTGGCCTTCCTATTATCACGAGGCGTTTCGAGTGCCGCTCGAGTTGAAAACATCCTCGTGGTCTTGAAGGTTTTGGCCGTTTTGATGTTCATCGTTGTTGGCGCCACTGCCATTCATGCACAAAACTACGTGCCATTTATTCCGGCACACCACGTTAACCCAGATGGCACTCAATTTGGAGGCTGGCAAGGGATCTACGCTGGGGTTTCAATGATTTTCCTATCTTACATTGGGTTTGATTCGATCGCCGCTAACTCTGCTGAAGCTAAGAATCCACAAAAGACCATGCCTCGAGGTATTCTGGGGTCATTGGTCATTGCCGTGGTATTGTTCGTTGCCGTTGCGCTCGTTCTTGTTGGGATGTTCCACTACAGCGATTACGCCAACAACGCCGAACCCGTTGGCTGGGCACTGCGTCACAGTGGTCACGAAATTGTTGCCACCGTTGTGCAGGCCATTGCCGTTATCGGGATGTTTACTCATTCGGTCGTGATGGCATGTTGCCAAAATGGTTGGGTAAGTTGAACAAGGATAACCTGCCAAACCACGCCTTAGCAACGATCACCATCGTTGGGGTCGTGATTGGGTCACTCTTCCCATTTGCCTTCCTCTCACAACTGATTTCAGCCGGAACGTTGATTGCCTTCATGTTTGTTTCATTGGGCATTTACCGCTTACGGCCTCGTGAAGGAAAGGATATTCCAGATCCAGCCTTTAAGATGCCACTTTACCCAGTGTTGCCATTTATTGGGTTCTTGGGCGCCTTGGCCGTCTTCTGGGGACTAGACGTTGATGCGAAGATCTACGCACTCGTTTGGTTCATCGTTGGGATCATCGTGTACTTCTGTTACGGGATGCGCCATTCGTATTTGAACAAAAAAGACTAATTAACTAGACAAGAGCCTCAAAATTACGCGTTAATTTTGGGGTTTTTGTGAACACGGAGGGACTTATTATGGGTAAAAACGAGCAGTTATTGCATGACGAAGCGCCAGCCTTCTCATCGGCTTCGCGGGTCAAATACTATAATATCGTCATTGAATCTGGTAAAGGGGCCATCGTCACGGATGCTGACGGTAACGACTACATTGACTTATTAGCCAGTGCATCGGCCACCAATACCGGCCACGCGCACCCTCACGTGGTCAAGGCCATTCAGGATCAAGCGGCTAAGCTGATTCAATACACACCAGCTTACTTTGCGAACGCCACCGCTGCCAAATTAGCACCACGCTTAGCGGCCTTAGCGCCAATCAGTGGCCCAGTTGCCTTATCATGGGGGAACTCAGGCTCCGATGCTAACGATGCCATCATTAAGTTTGCGCGGGCCTACACGGGCCGTCAGTATATTGTCAGCTTCACTGGTGCTTACCACGGCTCAACCTATGGCTCAATCAGCGCTTCTGCGGTGAGTTTGAACATGCGTCGTAAGATTGGCCCAATGTTGCCTGGAATGGTTAAAGTGCCATTTCCTGACCCTTGGAAGCGCCTGCCTAACGAAAGTGAAGACGACTTTGTGGACCGGATGTTTGCGGCCTTCAAGTTGCCGTTTGAAACTTACGTACCTGCTGAAGAAGTGGCAGCTGTTTTGATTGAACCGATTCAAGGGGATGGTGGCATCGTTAAAACGCCAACCAAGTACATGCAAAAGGTTTACGATTACGCCCACGAACACGGGATGTTGTTTGCCGTTGATGAAGTCAACCAAGGACTTGGCCGGACTGGTAAGTGGTGGTCAATTGAGCACTTTGGCTTGGAACCAGATTTGATGTCAGTTGGGAAATCGATTGCGTCTGGCTTACCACTCAGTGCGGTTATTGGCCGTCAGGATATCTTGAATTCGCTCGGTTCGCCAGCCAACGTCTTTACAACGGCTGGGAACCCCGTCACAACCGCTGCCGCGATGGCAACGTTGGACGTGATCGAAGACGAACACTTAGTTGAACGGAGCGCCAAACTTGGCGAACGCGCCAAGACCTTCTTTGAAGCTGAAAAACAAAAATACCCGTTCATCGGCGACGTACGGATGTACGGCTTGAACGGTGGGATTAACATTGTTGACCCTGAAACTGGTGCTGATGACGTGGATGCCACGACGAAGCTGATTTACCGGGTCTTTGAACTGGGGGCGTTGATTATTAGTCTCCGGGGCAACGTGCTTCGTTTCCAGCCACCGTTGGTCATTACGGATGAACAGCTTGATAAAGCGTTCGAAATTCTTGATCAAGCCTTTAGTGATCTTGCAGCGGGTAAGCTTTCATTACCTGATAATGCGGATGAAATGGGCTGGTAGGTTTTAGTTAACTATAATGAATTGAAAATAGCGTGCTGATCTGAATGATCGGCGCGCTATTTTTTGGTCGCACGGTATTGATGGCCACAACTGAGTTGCAGAAAAAAAGGTTGATTTAACGATAAAATTTACCGAATATTAGGAAAATAAAGCGTTTTTTTGTTGATAAATGGCCACTTTTTAGAAGTTTAACTAAAAAGTCTAGTAAAAGTTTATTGAAGTAAGCGTTTACAATTTTAGAAAAAGTGTGCTAGAATAGAGCCATGTTATCAAGATAGACCTTGGCAATCGAAAAATTAATGGCTGATACCGTTAAATGTAAGGGGATACATTTACGTATTTGAACTTATTTTTAGTAAATTTTTCACAAACTTTACGATGACGGTTCAGCTTTAAAGTTCGGTTACCACATTAACTAGGAGGTTGTGACATGGCAGGTAAAAACGATAAGATCACGCTGAACCCTGAATCCTTTGCAGAAGCCGTCCTCGGCGGTAACCCCAAGAAGGATGAAGAATCTGATAAGGTATACATCAAGCGGCAGTTAACCCTGTACCTTGAAGCCTTATTACTAGCTCAGGATTTTAACGGATTGGAAGAAACTCAGTTCGATGTTGCTAAAGAAGAACAACGTAATAAGATTCTTCAAAAGATCATTGAACGGCGTTACTAAGAGCGAAGGATGAAGGGAGCAGTCGATTAATGAATCATACAAAGCAGTATACGTCATACGCGCTTGGGGCCTTTGGGCACGACGCGTTCTACGCAACGTTAAGTACCTACTTAATGTTGTTCATTACCAGTCAGTTGTTTGATACCTCTGACAAAGCATTTAATTCACACATGATCACCACGATTACCACGATGATGATGTTGATTCGGTTAGTTGAAATTATCTTTGATCCACTGATTGGTGGGATGGTTGATAACACTGATACTAAGTGGGGCAAGTTCAAGCCTTGGTTGATGACCGGTGCAACCATCAGTTCAATCATGCTGGTCGTTATCTTCACCAACTTTGGCGGCTTAACGACGTCTAACCCAACGATGTACTTGGTTGCCTTCGGGATCGCCTACGTCATCTTGGATATCTTCTATTCATTTAAAGATATTTCGTTCTGGTCAATGCTACCAGCACTGAGTGTTGACGAAAAGGTCCGGGCTCGGTTCGGGACTGTTGGTCGTTTAGGATCAACCATTGGTGCGCAAGCCGTTCCAATTATGATTTATCCTTTGATCGTATTCTTCTCACAAGTCTTCTCCGGTACGTCTGGTCAAACGAAGACCCACGCCGGTTGGATGGGCTTCGCCGTCGTTATCGGCTTGCTTTCCTTCTTAGGGGCTTTAGCAACCACGTTAGGGACCAAGGAAAAGAAGAGCTTGATTCGTTCAAACACCGAAAAAGTTGGTGTGGTTGACATCTTTAAAGCCCTTGGTAAGAACGACCAATTAATGTGGTTAGCCTTATCATACTTCTTGTTTGCTTTAGGTTACGTTGTGACTAACTCACTGTTAGCTTACTACTTCACCTACGTTTTAGGACGTTCAGACAAGTTTACCTTTGCCGGCTGGATCATGGCCGCTTTAGGGGTCGTTTCAGTTTCACTGTTCCCAACCATCGTGGCCAAGGTTCAACGGAAGGCCATTTACACTGGTGGGATCGTGATGATGGTCCTTGGTTACGTAATCTTCTTGTTTGCTGGTCACAGTTTAACGGCCGTCTTAATTGCCGTTGCCGTCTTCTTCTTCCCATACCCAATGATCTTCTTGGCCGCTTTGATGACCATCACCGATTCTGTGGAATATGGCCAATGGAAGAACGGGACCCGGAACGAATCTGTTACGTTGTCAGTTCGGCCATTGATTGATAAATTGGCCGGTGCCGTTGCTAACGGGGTTGTCGGTGTCGCCGCCGTCCACTCAGGGATGATCGGTAACGCCTCACCAAGTAGCATTAGTGCCTCAGAATTGATGAACTTCAAAGTTTA
>NZ_BAABMI010000077.1:0-16268 GCF_054785195.1 Secundilactobacillus muriivasis
CGTAAAATTCCCATCAAGCACTTGAATCATGTGTTTGATGGGGATTTTGGAGTTTCTGGTGAATAATTCAGGATAATGTTTCCCCCTACGAATCCTACCTAAACCTGAATCATACTTCACAGGGAAAATGTTACGTGTATTGTGAAAAATATTCAAGAGAAACTTATTATATTTTTACTTTTTTCTAACAGTACATAGTTTTATACAGTGTTGTACAAAATTAATCAATCTTTACTTTGACGCAACCCTTCGAAAGCTTTTCTTCATTAGTACTGATTTTCAAAAATAAAAGCCTCCGCAGACCACCTGCAGAGGCTTTTACAACTATTTGAATGCGCCCCCTCGGAATCGAACCGAGATCGTAAGGACCGAAATCTCACGTGCTATCCATTACACTAAGGGCGCTCAACATCCCCATAATAAGCGGAATATTGTATGAAAACAAGTATTTAGCGTACGCCAGCGATCTTCATTGCTTCGTCTTGGAGGTAGAAGAACAGCGCGTCGGGGCTTTGTTTGAAGTCGGCTACGAAGCTCTCCCCTTGCGGCTTAACCGTTGCAATGGGGTCGTTGGTGACGTCAAACACTGCTAAGTCGGCATCTTGCCACTTTGCGCTATCGTAATGGCCCTCTTCAGAATAGTCCAGGTAGGCCTGCAGTGAATCTTTAACGGTTTGCTTGATTACATCATCCACCGTTACGGTTTCGCCCGCGGCTTGGCGGTCGGCGACGGCTTGTTCTACTTCTGCCATGGTTGCTGGTACGTCGATTTCCAATTGAATCCCTCGTTTCGTTTCTTTCCATTTTAGCACGGTTGGTGATGAAAACGGCGGCCAAGACCTTTGCATTTCCAGATTTCGACCCAAAACTGGCCAATCTCACAACAATTTCCCAGAAAAATTAGAAACTTCACTGCAAATCCTCATCAAATCAGTTAAACTAGTTACAATAACTGATGACCACCCACCAAGGAGGATAACATGACACTCTTATACCGGAGTACTCGCGGCGCTAAAGATAACGCCCTTACTGCATCTCAAGCAATCTTACAGGGGCTGAGCCCAGACGGCGGCCTGTACGTACCGACCGAAGCCCCTCAACTTGACCTTGATTTGGCCCAACTGCCAAACCTGAGCTACCAAGACGTGGCCTTCAAGGTCCTCAAAGCATTTTTAACCGACTATACCGACGACGAGCTCCGCGCTTGCGTGAACGCCGCCTATGATGACAAATTCGATGATCCTCAAATTGCCCCCGTTAGCCATCACGGTGACGACTTCTACCTGGAGCTGTTCCACGGCTCAACCATCGCCTTCAAGGACTTGGCACTTTCAATTCTGCCACACTTGATGACGACGGCGGCTAAGAAGAACAATTTCAATAAGGAGATCGTAATTCTAACTGCGACATCTGGTGATACTGGAAAAGCAGCCATGGCGGGCTTTGCTGACGTTGAAGGCACTAAGATCATCGTCTTCTATCCAAACGACGGCGTTAGTGCCATCCAGAAGCAACAAATGATCACCCAGGTTGGCGAAAACACCTACGTGGTTGCTATCAACGGCAACTTCGACCAAGCGCAAACCAACGTGAAGGAGATTTTCAACGACAAGGCCTTCATGCAACAACTGGCGGACCACGACTACCAGTTCTCATCCGCTAACTCGATCAACATCGGCCGCCTCGTGCCACAAGTGGCCTACTACTTCTACGCTTACGGCCAACTGATTAAGCAAGGTGCCATCAAGAACGGCGACACCATCAACTTTAGCGTGCCAACCGGGAACTTCGGCGACATCCTTGCCGGTTACTACGCCAAGCAACTGGGCCTCCCCGTTAACCGCTTGATTTGTGCCTCAAACCAAAACAACGTCTTAACGGACTTCTTCGCAACTGGCAAATACGACCGGCAACGGCCATTTTTCACCACCACGTCCCCATCGATGGATATTCTGGTCTCCAGCAATTTGGAACGGCTCATCTTCCACGCGACGGGCGACAACGCCGACCAAACGGCCGCTTACATGCATGATTTAGAAGCCAACGGTAGCTACCAAGTGACCTCTGAAATTTTGGCACAATTAGGCGCAACCTTCTCAGCTGGCTTCGCTTCTGGCGATGATGATAAGCAGGCCATCGCTACGGTATTTGACGAAACCAAGTTCGCCATCGATCCTCACACGGCGATTGCGAAGGCGGTCGCTGACGGTTACCGGCAAAAGACCGGCGACACGCACCCAATGGTGATTGTTTCAACGGCCAGCCCATACAAGTTCCCGAACGCTGTATTGACGGCTATCGAGGATCACAACGAAGACGTCGACGGCCTTGATGCCGTTCAAAAGCTGCAAGGCTTGATCAACGTGCCATTACCAAAGGCGATCACGACGCTATTTGACGCCCCTGTTCGTCACGATATGACGGTGCAACCGGCCGAAATGCCCGCCGCCATTGCAAAAATCCTAAAAATTGACTAACTAAAGGTATTCAAACGCCCGAAAACCGATTATACTTTAATTGTCAACTATCTTAGGGCGATCGAGGTGAAGTTTTATGGAACAACCAGCAAATGACTATCTGACGTTAGCAACCTACAACGCCATCCTGCACCGGCAATTACAACGGGACATGAATCAGTTGTTATTGAAGGACGACCTTCCCGTAAACATTACCGAAATGTATCTGATGGTGTTGATCATGGAAAGCCACCCCATCAGTCAACGGCAAGCAGCAACAACGTTAGCGGTTGATGAAGGGCTCATGACGCGCATGGTCAAGCATCTCACCAAGCTACAACTGATCAACAAGGAGAGTTCCGCACGTGATAAGCGGGTCAAGGAACTGACGCTGACTTCCGAGGGTGAAAAACTCTTGGACTACGGTCTCAAGCAGTTCAACGACTGGTGGCACTCCTTTGAATCAGACTTAAACGGCGTCAACATCAACCAATTGGGCGATGAACTCTTCGATATTTCGAAGGTCGTGTTGTCTGACCGGCACCAAACCCCGTTGAGAAATGATCGCATTTCGTCACAGGGCATGAAAAAAGACCATTAATACGTTAAGAAAGCTCTGGAGTGTGTGTATTCTCTCCGGAGCTTTTTGTTTTCGCTTGTGTCCAACGTAAGCGTTGGGTGTGATTTGGGTGTTGGCTGTTTGTCATCGCTTCGCTTGCCAAAGCCGCACGAAAACCGGCGCTCTCAGGTTACAAAATTCGGCGCCACTTAAACTGTTATTTCCAGGGTTCCTGAAGATGTAGGAACTTGTCAACCACGCGCTTTCTGGCCACCACGCCGAATGGTGCTGCGCGAGACTGAGAGCTGCATGCAAGGTAACATCGGTAAACCCGCCAGGCCCGGGCGCCTTCACCGATGTTACCTTGCACACTGCTCTCAACCCGTCTCGCTCCGCACACTTACGCTGGACACAAACACAGCAACATCGCTAAAACACGTCATTTTCTGTTACCCGTAATTTTGACAACACCCCTTTCTTTGACACTCACCCACTTCTGCACTACGATTCAGATAACAACTACGATAAGGAAGTGCTCAATATGTCAAAAACCGTTACGATTGCTGAAGCTCGCGAAGCTGATCAACATACCATCCAAACGATTGGCATCCCATCAATGGTGCTCATGGAACGCGCTGCGCTTGGTGCGACTCAACGTCTCTTAGACGGCGACTTCGATTTGACCCACGTGCTCATTGTTGCTGGTACCGGCAACAATGGTGGTGATGGCCTCGCCATCGCCCGACTATTGCACGCCCGCCACGTGCCCGTCACCGTAATGTTAACGGGTGACGCTAACCGAACCTCTACCGAAACCGGCCAGCAACTTCACGCCCTGACCTACTATCACATTCCAGTTGTGCCAGCCACCACCGCGATGGACGGCTATACAACAATTGTCGATGCCATCTTCGGAATCGGCTTAGACCGGCCCGTCACCGGCAAATTCGCCGACTGGATCAACGCCATGAACGCGACTGGCACACCGATTTTAAGCGTTGACGTGCCATCCGGACTTAACGCTGATACAGGTGAGCCTCAGGGCGCCACCGTTAAGGCAACAGCCACTAGCACCTTTGCGTATGCCAAGCAGGGGTTTGTGACGCCGCGTGGGGAACAGTATACTGGAAAATTATTTGTTGAGGATATTGGGGTCTATTTGGATGACAAGTTTCCGGATTAGAGTGGCCCCAAAAGCGGTTAGTCTCCAGAATATAAGCAACTAAAAATAGGTACGGCCGGTTCGTGGTCGTACCTATTTTTAGTTGCTTATATGGCCGGCGACTGCTTTTGGGGCCACGTTTAAGCTAGCTAACAGTTTCTAAATTGAATAAACTGCTTCATTAATTTCGAGTTAAGAAGTCCGTTCCATACTTACCAATCTCGCCTTTTGCGAACTCCCCTCACTCCACATTCCCAGCAATTCTCCCAATCGCCTCCGCATAAATCGTCATCGCTTCATACATCTTCGCCAATTCCCACTGTTCATCCACCTGATGCATATAATCCGGTACCTCAGGCAGCATCGCACCAAAGGCTACGCACTGGTGCATCGTCCGCGCATAAGTGGCACCCCCTGATACTTGTGGCGGTGTCTGGTCACCGGTCACATCTTGGTAGACACCCATCAAGGTTTCAACCAACGCACTATCCCGTGGCACGTAGAGCGGTGCGAGGTAGTCGAAGTCTTCGTAGTGCAAACCGTATTTGCCAACCGCTTCTTGTAATTGCGTCAACAGCGCCTTGTGGTTCACCGTTACCGGCACCCGCATGTCCAGTTGAATCCGGGTTTCGTCCGGCGTGACCTTGATGCCGGAAAGGTTGATCGTCAAATGCCCCGAGGCGTCATCCGAAATATCGCCCAACAGGTTGGCGCCCGTTGCATCTTCCTTAAAGCACTGCCCAATCAAACTAAGCGGGCCATCCGGGAACACCTTGTCCAACGCCATTGCTAACCGCAACACAGCGTTAGTCCCTTCCGGCGCCAACATGGCATGAATCGCCTTTCCTGTCACCACAATACCAGTATCAGTCGTCTCGTACGCAAACCCAAAGTCATCCAGTGCTTGCGTCACTTCCGCTAACTTCGGTCCATCATACGCTGCTTTCGCAGGCACCGCGTTAAACGGCTGGTCCAGCTCAAGACTAAAGTCAGTCGTTCCCGGGCCAATCAGGTAAGCTTGCTGCAGCCCTTTTTCCGCGTAAGTTACCGGAAATTTCGAATCTGGCGCGATACCGTGGGTGATTTGCGCTTCCTTTTCGGTGTAAACCGCGATACCCCGCCATAGATTTTCCTCATCCGTGCCGAAAATAAACCGTACCCGTTCCTTGAACGTCACACCAGCGTCCATCAACGCCTTCACCGCAAACAGTGCCGCCACTGACGGCCCCTTATCATCTTGAACGCCCCGGCCGTGGATTACACCGTCTTTAACCACCGCTTGATACGGATCAGTCGCCCAATCAGCCACATCACCGGCTGGCACCACGTCAACGTGGCCCAGGATGCCAAAAATGTCATCACCTTCACCCACTTCCGCGTAGCCGTAATTGCCATCCGGATCCGTGTAGGTCTTAAACCCCAGCTCATCGCACAGTATCATCATTTCATCTAGCGCCGCCCGAACCCCAACGCCAAAGGGCGCGCCGGGCGCTGCGGTAGCCAAATACGAGGGGTGCTTAACTAAGCGTTCCAACGCCTTCACTGCGTCTGCTTGATGTTGCTTCGTAATGTAGGTTTTCATGACGAGTCCTCCTTAGTCTTTCACCAAAAGGGTCGAGGGTTTCACCAACCTTCGACCCACCGTACTCAATTCTCTTTTATGCCGCAACTACAAGATTGCCAGAACCCCTAAGAAGATACAGCTTGTAATGAAGAGGTAAATCATCAGTTTAGCGATCCACTTCCACCAAGTACCGATGCCGATGTGGGCAATTGCCAAGGCACCCATCACCACGCCGGAAGTTGGGGTGATCAAGTTTACCCAGCCAGACGCTGCTTGGTAGGCTGTGATAACCACGCTACCGTCAACGCCCGCAAACTTACCCATTGGCCCAATGATACCCATCGTTGCCGAAGCTAAACCGGAAGTCGATGGAATCAGGAAGGACATTGGAATGTAGAAAATGTAAGTGATGATGATGAAGACACTTTCGGACAGGCCCTTGAGCCCCATTTCGCCCCAGTGTAACACGGTGTCGGTAATCAGCCCATCGTTCATCACTACTTGGATCCCACGAGCAACCGCCACGATAATGGCTACGCTCAGGAATTCTGCCATCCCGCCCATAAAGGCGTTGATGAATTCCGTTTCCTTCATCTTGTATACAAACATGATCACAACTGCCATCAGTAGAAACAGCATCGTAATTTCTGAGAAATACCAGTCGCCCAACGTTACTGCGTCGCTCCCAAACAGGTTACCCAGTACGGGAATCCCCGTCAGCCACTTGGTTGCGCTTTCAAAGAAGGTCCATTTGTCGTTGATCGTGCTCCAAGGAATCAGCCCAACGATCATCAGGATAAAAGTGCCACCGAAGAGCCATAACACACCCTTTTGACGACCAGTCATGCCAACGTTTTCGTCACTGTCCGTCACCGCGAACCGGTCTAAGTCTTCTTGACGTTGTTCATAGATAGCGGACTTGCTTGGATCCTTTTCAATCTTAGACGCGTAGCGGTAAACGTACCAGATTCCAACGGCTAACGCGATCACCAGTAATAACAGCCGTGGTAGCAGCCCTTCACCCATGGATAAATTCATGGTTTGAGAGGCCACCCCAGTTGCGAACGGGTTCACCGTTGACGCCAGACAGCCAATTTGTGACCCCACCAAGATGATGGCAACGGCTGTGAGTGAGTCAAACCCCACCCCAATCATTACCGGAATTAACAGTGGGTAAAACGCGATTGTTTCTTCTGCCATCCCATATGTTGATCCACCTAACGCGAAGAGGATCATCAGAATCGGAATCAGCATTTTTTCCTTACCTTTGTATTTACGAACCACGGCACCGATGCCGTCGTCCAGAGCTTTGGTCTTATTCACAACACCCAAGAAACCACCAATAACGAGAATAAATAGCGAGATAGAAATGGCACCTTCCGTATGGTCGTTCCCAACCATGCCGTATACCGGAGCCATGAAGATGTCCCAAATACCTTGAGGATTAGACGACACTGACTTGTACGTATGGGCAATGATATTGCCAGCCTTATCGGTCGCGTACTGCCCGGCCGGAATGATCCAGGTCAACACGGCAACCAAAGCGATAATGATAAATAAAATCGTAAACGCGGACGGCATCTTAAACCGTTTTTTAGGTTGACTGTTAGGTGCTTGCATTGTTCTCATCTCCTTACTACTATTCTTTAACACTTTTAGTTTATCGGGAATTGTTAACCATTCTATGAAGATTGTTTGAACTTTTTTAGTTAAATTTGATTATTTAGATAAGTAAACGATAATAAACGTGACAAATCATGGATTTTTAGCCACTGTTAGTCGGTTTCCAAGTTAAATCAACAAGCTAAATCAAGCGTTATTTCCCGGATTGTCAACGTTTTTTCACCCGCCAAAATTTCTAGCGTCTCCAGTTCCAAATCCAGCTCATAAACGGTATACTGAGGTCATTAATTGGTAGCGGGTCATTACGTGCGATAAATTGGGCCGAAAATCACGCCCTTCCTGACCGTACCGACCCCAATTTCTCAACAGGTTCCCTTTGAAAGGAGCGTCAAACTTAATGGTTGAAGCAGATGCAGGATTTTTAAACGTTCAAAGTGTCGATCCCGAGATTATTGTTGATTTAAAGTACGCCACCCCCGATAACTTTACTGGCCGGGTGATTTATGATTTTAAGACGGCGGTGGCTCGCGAAGGTACCGCTAAGAAACTGGGCGTTGCGAGCGGATTACTGAAGCAACAAGGCTACCGACTCAAAGTTTGGGACGCCTTTCGTCCCGTAACCGCTCAGGCCAAACTCTTCGAAGTAGTCTCTGACCCAACCTGGGTCGCCAAGCCCAATCCGAACTACTCTCATCAAAAAGGCGTGACCTTTGATCTGACCCTAACGGACATGGACGGTAACGATGTCGAGATGCAGTCCGGCTTTGACGATTTCACTGGTAAAGCCGTTCGTGACTATCCACGAACCCCTGAACAAGAAAAACACTACCAGATTTTGCTGCAAGCCATGACCGAAGCCGGTTTTGTCGGCTACGAAAACGAATGGTGGGACTATCGCGATACTGATATGGATGACTACGGTCCTAAGCAAGTCGATCCTAACGACTACGCCTAACCGTTTTTAAGTTGGCGGTCGCTCGCCTTAACATTCGCGGTTAATCTGCGTATAATAGAGGCCAGGCGGTTGCGGACCCCCAAACCATTTCAATTGAGCACTTCGCTCATTTCCTAATTAACTTCGCTTCGCAATTGACCGCAATCGCCGAACAACCCAGCTCCACAAAACGAACCGGGCTTAAGATGATGATTAACTGGAACCCGCTCTCTGTTATGGAGAGCGGGTTCGTTTGTGTCCAGCGTAAGTGTTGGGTGCGATTTGAGTGTCGGCTGTTTGTCGTCGCTTCGCTCGCCAAAGCCGCACGAAAACCGGCGCTCTCAGGCCACAAAATTCGGCGCCATTTAAACTGTCATTTCTAGGGTTCCTGACATTGCAGGAACTTGTCAACCACGTGCTTTCTGGCCACCGCGCCGAATGGTGCTGCGCGAGACTGAGAGCTGCATGCAAGGCGACATCGGTAAACCCGCCAGACCCGGGCGCCTTCACCGATGTCGCCTTGCACACTGCTCTCAACCCGTCTCGCTCCGCACACTTACGCTAAACACAAACGTAAACAAAAAAGGCACTAACACCATCGCGATAAATCGCAATGGCGTTAGTGCCTTTAAAATTGGCTACTGTTCATCAGTATCCGCAGTTTGTTTGATAAACGAATGATCCGGAATCCGAATCAACGTGAAACGGTTGGCCAAGCGGCCGGCGTGTAGGCCGATGCCGTTTAGGAAGGTTTTCTTGTAGGTGGTTTCAACAACACCGACCCAAGCGCTTTGGTGTTGCGCATCCATCTGTTTAACCTTGGTTTGATCCCACTTATAAGCGGAAGCCGCCACGTTGATCGGGTGCGTTCCAACTGAAATTGTCGCACTGTTGCTAGAAACCCGGTCCTTTTCACCCGCCGTGTAGTAGGTGTAGAACTGAACTGGTTTGCGACCGTTCCCCGTCTTAACTGACACGTAAGACGAACGACTCGAAGCACTGGTGTCCAACACTAATGGCTTGTACTTGTAGGCCACCGTAACGCGATTCGTATCGAGCTTGCTAACGTCTTGGAACAACGTTGCGTATCCCATTCCCCAAAGTGCTAGTAAGAAAATCACCAACTCGATTGTTGATTTCGTTAAATTCTGTCGTGAAAACGACCGCTTTTCTTCAACGATCAATTTAATGCGACGCACACGCATATCGTGAACCATCCAAACTAAATAGACCACTAATAGGAGCCAGAGCCCCATCCCGATTAAATTCCAAGCCGATTGCATGTTGATATCCCCTTTGCCCGCATTTGATTCACCATTAAGATTAAAGGAAGCCTCGGGTAAAAACAAGTCTTTAGGTTAAAATCTTTTCCGGACCTATAATAGAACTAATTCATAAAGGAGGCGCGCCTTATGTGCACTAGTCTCACCCTTACCGCTACTGATCACACCACCGTTTTAGCCCGGACCATGGATTTTCCAAACGTTGATCCGTGGACGCCGACCCGCTTATCTGCCGGTACCCGCTGGCAACCGTTCTTTGGTAAACCACAAACGACTCAATTTGACATCATCGGAGCTGCACGACATCTGAATCATCACCATTTATTTGGCGATGGCTTAAATGCCGCAGGGCTTAGTTGTGCGGAACTTTACTTCCCCAACCGCACCCACTATTACGATGATGTACAACCTAAGATGATTAACTTAACGCCCCAAGATTTCATTTTATGGGTGCTCAGTAACCACGAAACGATTGCGGACGTTGAACGGGACTTACCTAACGTTGCGTTGGTGAGCCACATTTGGTACGCCGAAAATAAGATTTACCCCTTTCACTGGATTTTAGCCGATGCGACCGGCCGAACTGCCGTGCTAGAACCCACTGAACTCGGGCTGCACTTTCAAGGTGACCCCGTCCACGTTTTAACGAATACGCCAACACTCCCTGACCATCTTGCGCGCTTATCCCGTTACCTCGGCTCTGACCGGCTTACTGACGCGGCTACGGACTGGTTACGAGACCAAAAGCCCCTTCCCGACGGTCCAATTCCAACCGATCGCTTCATTAGAACAGCAATTAATTGCTTGGGGCGCCCAACACCTGAAACTGGTGAACTCGCAACCAAGCAGGCGCTTGAAACTCTAAAACAGGTTGTGATTCCTCGCAAAGAGGTTCGGCCGGGCGTTACCAACCATAACTTTACCCACTATATTAGTGTCCTCGATGTCACCCATTTGACCTATACACACTACCCGATCAATACCGAAGATTTAACGCAATATTCTCTATAAATGACCTCAAAAATTCTCGATTGATGACCTGAAACCGCTCTTTTTTGAAAAAAAGGGCGGTTTTTTCCGATTTATTTCACGGTTTAACCCCGTTTTGTTACAATTCTGAAATATTTCATTAAACCTTGATATACCAAGCTTATCACCAACTTCACAAACCAAAAACAACCTCAAAATTACAATCTAGCAAATTTCGTTAACCGAATCGACAACCCGTTGAAACACGTTTGTAACTTACAATTGATACACTTAGTCTCGTTCAATTGATTAAGATATTAAAATGAAATTTAAAAAACACGAAAAATAAGGGGATTGTTGTTCGATATGAAAAATTGGTTTGTTAAATTAGCTGTTACTGCAATTGCAGTTTTAGGGTTCACTGTTACTACTAACTTGGTTCAACCAACTACTGCAAGTGCAGATACGGATGCTTCATACTCAAGCATCTACAAAGTTGCCAAGCAACAATTAGGCAAGCGTTACGTTTACGGTGCTACTGGTCCTTCAGCATTTGATTGCTCTGGCTTTACGTCATACGTTTACAAGAAGGGCGCTTCAACCACGTTACCACGGACTGCCCAAGCTCAATACAACAAGTACGAACACGTTAGCTACAAGAACGCCCAAAAGGGTGACTTGGTCTTCTTCGGTAGCAGTGTTTGGGGTATCAGCCACGTTGGTTTGTACGTTGGTAAGGGTAAGATGATCGATGCTCAAAACCGCGGTGTGATCACCGAAAACGTTAAAGCCCCATGGTGGCACTACGTTGGCGCTGCTCACGTCACTGACTTAGACGACTAATTTAACGTTAAAATTGAACAATTCCCTGAAGCTAATGACCTAAACTGGTCGTTGGCTTCTTTTTTATATCATGACTTCAATATTATATTTAAATGATGGTATAACCGTTAATTGGCTAGGGATTGCGCGCATCACCCAACTCACCACCCAAGCTTTTCCCTTGCTAAACATCATAAGTAACTGTACTCTAATGTAGTAAGCACCATTAACTAATAAATTTACCGCCAAGGATTCTCTAATCGAATTTTGGCAGCTGCACATCCCCTTGTTAACGCCTAACTTAGCGTTACTTCATTTCGCCCCACTACTACCACATCTTGCGTGAATTTATTAAGTCGCGCTATATCTAGTTGCTTTTTTCAAACAGATGTTCTAGGATAAACATATTGACTAAAAGGAGAAGTGCTCATCGTGAACAAACAAAAACCGCAACAATCACACATTCAAATTACGGTTCGCTTTGTGGAGAAAAAGAACGGTAAAAAAGCCGTTTTTGACGCGCGTAAGATCTTACGTAGTCTCAATCATTTAACTCACGATGACCGGCTTATTCGACGCATTAACGCCCTGGTTCTCGCCCAGATTGCCGGCTACGCACAGATTGACACGTTGACCATCCGTCAATTGATCACCTCCACCCTAATTCAGCTGGATCACCCGGAACTGGCGAAGCGCTACGAAGAGTACCGGCCATCCGCGGTTAAGAAAACCGAATTTCAGCAACTGTCATTTTTCTAACTTAGAAGATAATAAGTCGTATTGACGTCAAAACGCCCCAACAGGACTACTTTAGTGGCCTGTTGGGGCGTTTGTTTTGTTTGGGTGACCTATTTGTGGAGGTGGTTTTTAAATGCCGGAATGGCCGTTTTTTGGCTTGTTTTGAATTGGGTAGGTTTTACTAGTTATAGGAAGGGCTCTCAAAACAAGTAGCACTCATCACAGTTCTGCTATCGAATGCTTTTGGTGTCGCTCATTGCGATTACTTTGTTTTCGGCGCCACTTTTGATTTTTCGTTTTGTTTTTTGGCAGCATTGTGGGGCTGCCTACTTTGTTGTTTGTCGGCTACTGCGCCGAAACGTGCGGAGAAAAGCAAAGAGCTGCATATAACGGCGTCTCAGCTAAACCCAACCACTGATCTGTTATCGAATGCTTTTGGCGTCGCTCATTGCGATTACTTTGTTTTCGGCGCCGATTTTGATTTTTCGTTTTGCTTTTTTGGGCGGCATTGTGGAATTGCCTACTTTATCGCTTTGTTGGCTACTGCGCCGAAACGTGCGGAAAACAGCAGAGAGCTACATGTAAGGGCCAACCCAACAAACCTACCAAAAACCGGTAGCTTCATTGGGTTGGCCCTTACACTATGCTCTCTGAACGCTGTTTTCCGCACTCTACAAAAAAGAGGCCTTTACAGCCTCTTCCACTAATTTATGAACTTAATTGAGCTTCCAAATTACGCAATTCTGCTACCCGGACGTTGCGTGGTAAGAAGCGACGAATCTCTTCTTCGTTGTAGCCGACTTCCAAACGCTTGTCATCAAAGATAATTGGGCGCTTGATCAAGTCTGGATATTCAACAACTAACTTTACCAGCTCACTGACTGATAAATCGTCGAGTTCCACGTTCAACTTTTTAAACACGTTTGACCGAGTTGAGATAATATCTTCACTCCCGTTTTCAGTCAATCGAAGGATCTGCTTCACTTCGTCCGCGTTTAACGGGTTTGATTTAATATTACGTTCCTTAAATGGGATGTGATGGTCTTCTAACCATGCACGAGCTTTACGACTAGATGCGCTACTTGGTGCAACATATAAGTTAATCATATTTAAGCACTTCCTTCATTTCGCTTTCCCCTAGCGACAAACATAAAACTAAGTTTAAACCATTCATTACTCCGTCCCCAACACATCATAATGAACACTCTTATCATACCACATTCACAGAATTATTCAAGTTGCCTTTTATATTTTTTAGCTTGTGAAAAAAGATGTAATGTGTGATATTATTTTCGCTATAAATACTATTAAACAGGCATTTATACCGGTTTTACTTTGTGTAGGTTTATAAAATTAATAACTGAATTTATCCGGATAAGCTTGTTTTACTTATCAAGTGAAAATTTAGCTACAGCTTTGTTTATTAATTACTTATTCCTTAAAGAAGCCGCAAGCCGCGACGTTTCGCCACTACTAGTTCATATTCGCTTCATAATGGAGTAAAATTTAACTATCTTAGCTTGGGGGAGTGATTCACCGTGTTTGTTTTCTTCATGGTCGTATTACTAGTTGTCGCAGCCATCGCTGCTAACATTGTTTATGCCATTTATCCAAAGATTCCACTCGCATTTTACCAAATCGGGGCTGGGCTGGTTTTGTCTCTGCTGCCGACTTTCGGTCATTTTCAGCTTGAACCAGAAATTTTTCTGCTCGTCATCATTGCACCGCTGATGTTTAACGACGGTCAGAGCACGGATTACCACGTTTTAAAGAAAAACATTCGGTCCACATTATCGTTAGCGGTCGTTCTGGCACTCGTTACCATTATCGGCGGCGGCTTATTAAGTCATGCGATGTGGCCTGCCATTCCGTTGGCACTGGCTTTCGGACTCGCGGCAATTGTGACCCCCACCGACGCCGTTGCCGTTTCTTCTATCACAACGGGGATCGACATGCCCGAACCCGTCTTGGGCGCGCTTGAAAATGAATCCCTCTTTAACGATGCTTCCGGGATCGTGGCGCTGGATCTGGCGCTAACTGCTTTTAGTACCGGCCATTTCTCACTTGGCCAAGGGATCGAGCACTTCCTGATCGTCTTTCTCGGCGGGATCTTGGTCGGCATCATTTTGGGTGGCGCTATCGTGCTCCTGCGACTCTACTTTCAACGTCGGGGGCTGGACGCCATTGCCGTCATCTTACCTTTCAACTTACTTACCCCGTTCATCGTTTACCTTGCGGCTGAGCACCTTGGCGTTTCTGGCATCTTAGCGGTTGTTGCTACCGGGATCATCCACGGGATTCAGCAACGGCGTTTACGGTTAACGTCAACCCAGACCCAAGTAGTGACAACAACGACTTGGGAGGTACTCACTAATCTGCTTAACGGATTCGTTTTCGTCTTATTAGGTGAAGCGATGCCAAGCGTCTGGGCTAACTTATCTCATTCTGATTCGAAACACCTCCCCTTGTTAGTGATGATTGCGGTTGGCTTGTACCTCCTAATGGGCATCCTCCGCTTCGTCTGGTGCCAGTTGAACTTGGTGGATTTAAAATCCAAGGAAACGCGCCTTAAAGATGGCCTGATTTTATCGCTTAGCGGCGTCCACGGGACGATCACCCTAGCGATGGCGTTCTCCCTCCCATTGACGTTAAACGGCCACGTATTTCCATTCCGGACGGCCCTGATATTCGTTGCTGGGATCGTAATTTTACTAAGCCTTCTCGTGCCAACGTTAATTTTGCCGTTACTGTTACCTAAGAAACAAGAAGCGTTTACTCAAGAAGAATTCAACGATCAGCTGGTTCGAATGGTGAATTTCGCCATTACACAACTCAAACAAACTGAGGCTGATAGTACCGCGTTAAATCCCGTCATTGAAGTTCTCAGTAGCCAAAAGAATGAACTTCGAAGTACCGCCGACTCCAAGCAGGTGCATAAGCTCTTGCAACTAGCCGAAAATGCCGAACACGCGGCCATCTTTGAATTGATCGACGCAGGTGATGTGGAGGCTCAAATTGGTTGGCAGTATGATCGGATGCAACTGATGCAAGTTCAATTTGCCTTTCTCAACCCATTTGCCCGCCTCACACTCTGGTTCCGGTTAGTCACCTTCCGGCTGTTTCCACATCAGGCCAAGAAGCGTTACCACAAACAACTGTCGCAAACGATTGCCGCTAAAAAGAAAGCTAAACAGCAAATGATGCAAGAACTAACCACTCGGCATCCTGATGGTCAACTCGCATTACCAGTAACTACGGACCAACGGCAGCAATTAATTCAAACAGATCAAGCATCAAATCATCCTACCAATCATCGCCATAACCTAGATCACCATCAACGAAGAGAAGTTCGTCACACTTTGACCCGTCAACAGCGCCGAGAAGTTCGTCGTCAATTCCAAAGTTCAACGGTGAAATCGCAGTATTGGTCTAATATCGCTAAATTGGAACAAACCGGATTTAACACGGTGACAGCCTTTCTTGATAGCATCGAAACTGATGAAAATCAGCAAGAAGTTAACGTGATTCGGCACTATTACACCGTGCGTCATAATCGCTTCAACCAGTCAACAACAACGGCCGAGCTCGAAAACGAATTGTTCATTATGGCCTTCCAGTTTGAGTACACCTACGTCCAAACCGCCGGTAAGCAAGAACAACTGTCACCGGAACTTATCGGTGAGTTGCATAAAAAAATCTCCATGGATCAATTGGTCTACATGCAGTCCACAAATTAGTTATGGGGTTAACTAATTTTTAAGTCGTTTCAGTTACTTATTTGTTATGCTATGTTCACACTTTCTTCACAATTTCGCTTTATATTGTACTCATAGCTTAATATTTATTAGATAAATATTTAAGTAAGCTTTTTCATTTTACTCCTCCAAAATAAAATTAATATTTTCGTGAACCCCATCACGAAAATGCCTACTCCTATGTGTAAAACCTATCCTCCCCCGGATGGGTTTTTTCTTTTATAGTGCGAAAACAAGCGCTTAAAGAGCGTAATACAAGACGCCCCCAACGAAGCTACCGGTTTTTGGTAGGTTTGTTGGGGGCGTCTTGTATGCAGCTCTTTGCTTGTTTTCGCACGTTTTCTACTATAAGCAAGCCCCAATTTCAAATAATTAGGATATTAAGTCTAATTATTTGAAATGT
>NZ_BAABMI010000078.1:0-14513 GCF_054785195.1 Secundilactobacillus muriivasis
CCCGCGTATGACTAAGGCACTCGCACCCCGAACCCCACGGGGCACGACTGCCCAAGTCATACCGACACTGCTGAGCCTCGCGCGCCTCCGCCTCCCGTTACATGGTGCGCTGTTAGTAACTCAACTGTTGACTGCAACAATCTGGAGTTAACGAAACTGCATAACGATAACGTTGGACAGTAATTCAACAACCGCAGAAACGATAGTGGGCAATGTTCAGTAACCACAATGAATCAACGGTTGTGCGATACAAAATCTGCCAGTCATGCACCACGTTAGCGTGGACTTAATGCAGTTGCGTTGACATTCAGACATCCGTTACGATTCTAAAGTGTTAACTGATGATCAATTCCGTCGTTTGTCGAATCAACGTCAGTCGTTGCAATACTGCCGCAAGCCGCGCAGTTAAACACTTGAGATAATCTGCAATATTGCCGAACTGTGCAATGCGAGATGCAGGTAAGCGACTAGGTGGATGCTGTGTCGCGATAATTGGCGGTTGTTGATGGTCTTCCAACAACCGCCAATTATCGGGGACGAATCTAAGACTCGCACGGGTTTTGGCGAGGCTTAGATTCGAGGACTGAGACCGCCCTTTGGCTCAGGCCGGCCCCACAGCAGGAACCTAGCCGCTTACCGGAATCGACAGTTCACGCAAATCACCGTACTTCACAAACTAAACATGCTTACGCTAGACACAAACGACAGCAAAAGAAGCATCCGCCAAAAAGCAGATGCTTCTCCATTGAATCTACTCCGTCAACGCAAACTGATGATCCGCTAACCGATAAGCATGGTCGCACGCTTTGGCAACATCGGATTCATGCGTAATGATGATGACACACTTGTTTTGTTCATGTGCCAACTGTTGAAACAGTGCGACAACCTCTTGGGTATTCGCTTCGTCAAGGTTACCCGTTGGTTCATCCGCAACAACCAGGTTAGCATCGCAGGCCATCGCCCGGGCAATCGCCACTCGCTGTTGCTGGCCGCCGGATAATTTACCGACATTTTTCGTCATTTGCTCATCCGTTAGCCCCAGTTTCTGCAATAAGGCTCGCGCAAAGGCCTGATCGCCTTTATGACTGGAATCCGTAATAGCTAACGCCGTTAAAACGTTATTTAACGGTGACATGTAGGTCAGTAAATTATACGACTGAAACACAATTGAAACGTCGTGTTTGCGATAGTTCGTCAGGCCGATTTGTTGAATATCACGCCCATCTAATTCGATCGTGCCCTCTCTTGGGACATCCAATCCTGCCAGTAATGACAGAAACGTGGTCTTACCAGACCCACTTTGACCGATCACAGCGTAGGACTGACCGACTTCAAACGTTAAATTGACGTGTTGGAATAACGCATTTTCCGGTCGGTCGTACCAGTAACCTAATTCTTTAATGTTGAGCATCGTTTCACCGCTTTCCTTAGTCTAATAGGATCTTCTTGGGTTGGAGTCGTAAAATACCGCCGGCCGCAACCACAACTGCGAGCAGGGTGATCACAAAGCCCATTGCACCCAGTTTAATCAACTGAACTGCTGAGAGTTTCACCTTAAGGGTCGTCTTCGCCGCCTTAGCGGATCGACCACCCATCTGGTGCATGCCGCCACTTGGCGCTTGACCACTTGGCCGACTGCCAGTTCCCATTTGACCACTAGGGCCACCGGTTGATTGAGTATTAGTCGTTTGTGATGTCGTCTGTTGACTGACCAATTGATTACCGAGCTTATTACCGATAAATTGACCACCGATGCCGGCAATCACTAAACTGACGACCAATACCATAGCTAATTCCACAAACAGCTGGCCAATAATCTTGACTCGGCTTTCGCCCATTGCGAGTAACACACCAATTTCATGTCGGCGTTCGCGAACTTGGAGCATGATGATCAGTGCTAAGATCACTGTTCCGGCGATGGCGACTAACCAAACGATCTTATTAGCGAAGGATTTAATGTTACTCATCGACGCCTTAACCGTTTGGTAACTGCTGTCGTCAGCTGATAGGCTGTATTTGCTGGTGTTAATGAGTTGCTTACCTGCTTTTTTGACCTTGCTGATAGCACTTGGATTACTAATGGTGAAGGTTACAGAATCCGCCGTGTTGGCGTACTTGCTGCCCTTAACCGTATTGGCAAAGGTCGTTGACGTGTAAATCGTGTTGGCTGGATCACTGGCACCCGGCCCCATCGTGGTCGTTGCTGATGATTTGGCCTTGTAGATGCCGACCACTTTGAGCTTGTAAGTCTTGCTACCCGAAGTGGCTTTGACCTTGACCGTATCGCCGACTTTAAGGCCATCCGCCTTCGCCAGTTCCGATTCGATCATCACGTTATTGGTGCCGCTATCGGCACTGGTGAGTTGCCGACCGGATTTTAACGTGTTGGTCTTATTGCTGAACGAACTTGAGGTTGCCGTGTTGGTCACCCCGGTGACAGTGATGTCGCCAGTGCTACTACTGCTGCTCCCGAACCGACCGCCCATCATGTTTGAACTAGAACTGGTCGAAACCGTATCGAATCCGTCAGCATCAACCGATGTGCTGACCGTTGCGTTGTAACTTGAGACGTTGGCTAAAGCCGCAATCTTCTTGGCATCGCTGAGTTTCACCGGTGACATGGTTAACTTCGGGCGACTACTACTGCTTGATGAACTGCTCTGCTGCATTTTCTTAAATGCGGCTTCCCGGTTAGCCGATAACGTCAGGGTCGCCCCAACGTTGGCTTTCGCCTGCTTGGTAGCGCTATTGGCAGCACTGTTGATCAACAGACCCGCAAAAACAAATAACATAATGGCTGACATCACGATCAGCATCAGCAGCGAGCGCCCCTTCTTAGCGGTCAAGCTCAACCAGGCACGTTTCACGAAGTTCATGCGGTCACCTCCGCTAGCTGTTGCTTAAAACACTGAGTATCATTCATGAAAACTGCATCACCTTTCCGTTTTATTTTTAGGCATGCTTTGTTTATACAGGTGGGGGCTTAATTTAAGCTTAAAAGGCAGAGTGTGAAAAAAATCGGTTAGGGGCCAGAATATAAGGCAGCAACGGCGTAGATTCCCAGTCTTGGAATTTACGCCGTTGTTGCCTTATATGGCCGGCCCCTGATTTTTTTCACACGTTTCGGCTATGCCGCCAACACCTGCCAAACGCAAAAAAAGGCCTCGCCAACTCCCTCAGAAATTGACGACGCCCATCTAATACGCTTTACTTTAACTTCAATCCGCCGGCATAATCATACTAGCAATCACATAAACCACGCACCCACCAACGATCCCCGTAAGAAAGGTCGCAATCGTATAAATAATCCGAACTAGGGTTGGCTCCCAATCAAAATACTCACTGACGCCCCCTAAGACGCCTGTGAAAACCCGATTCTTGGATTTAACTAATCGTTTTTGCATGGCGATTCCCCCTTTAATGGCAACGCAATCGTTTTATAAACACCAGTTACTAACCTTAGTGTAACAGGTTATCGGTGGTTCAGCGACTAATTTAGTCACATCAATCAAACGGGCGACACAGGAGTGCTTGCCCCTATGTCGCCCGTCTTATCGTTCGTACTACTATCAAGACTAAAAACGTTTCAATAAGCCTACTTACACAATTGAATTTCTAACCAATTTTACATTCCGCAACTTCGGCGTGAGCCACAGATACAACCACTCGCAAATCTGTAACCAAGCATGGCCCAGTAACATTGCGCCAATCGTATCGGTTGGATAATGGGCGCCTAAGTAAACTCGTGACCATGCCACTAAGATCAACCACAAGAATAGGAGGGTTCTGACAACGACCCATTGCCAATAGTTGCGTAACATTGGCACCACAACGATCCAAAGAATCGCTACGATGATGGTCGTGCCAAACACGTGACCACTTGGGAAACTAAACCCATCATCCGCAGCCAAGTGTCCCAGAGGACGTGCCCGCCGAACGATTTCTTTAGCGATAAACGCAACTGCGTCCCCGCCAATGATCGTTCCTAACGCCCACAACGCCGGTATTTTATATTTAAATCCCCACAGTAAAAATGCGATGATAAAGACCACAATGAGGTCCATCTTGGGACTGGCAATTGCTGTAATCGCCCCGTAAATCGCATCCTTGGTGCTTGAACTATGCTTCTGGACGAGCTGGATCATAACGCCATCCAAAAAATCTAATAATCCTGAATGCGCCATGACGAACGCTGCCAACACAGCAAACAAGCCACCACTCACGAGCAAGCGGAATGGCCGGTCGCGTTCTTGTTCAATAATCATCGATGATTCCTCCAATTTTCTAACAACCTTAAAACATTGCACGTTCGAGTATAGCATAAATGTGACTAAGCTTGCGGGCAACTTTCAGGCCTTAGCAGAAATTTTAACAGTCTTGATAAGCGCCTTAAAGTTTGATGTAGCTATCCGGTTACCACTGCCAGTTTTCACCTTAATGCTGTTAATTCTATGTCTCGGTTTTATTATTGGTCATATCGTTTAAGCTTCACCATCAAAAAGAGATGCGCACATCGCCTTTTCAAGTGATCTGCACATCTCTTTTTTGTCGCTATAGTTTCGGATTATTTCGGTGTTCCCGTCGCCACTCGTTTGACAGTTTCAACATGACTTTGGCCTGCAGCCGGTTAAACAACTCCGCTAACAAGAACCCAAACGCAATGGCGCCCGCAATCTCCGCCACCTGCAAAAAGTAGCTCATAGCTTCGGCGTTATCACCCAAGGCAAAATTCTTCACCATTTGATACGCCTGTCCACCAGGCACAAACGGGACCATACTCGGAATATTAAAGTTGATCACCGGCATCTTGAGCCACCGCGCCGCCTGCATACTAAGAACGCCAATCAGTAAAGCCCCGATTAGGTTAGCAATAGCAATGCCGGCGCCTGCTTGCAAGCACAAGAGGTAGGCCAAGAAACCCAGTGTACTGATAATCCCCCCGGCATTTAACCCCCGCCGTGGCACGTTGATCAACACCCCAAACGTGACGGTGGCGAAATAGGTGAGTATTAATTTAATGATCATCATCCACATTTGCTCACCCTCACAAAATCTGCAGGATCATCGCGATCCCACTCCCAATCGCCACCGCGCTCATCAGGGCTTCAATCCCTCGCGCGATACCACTCACCAAATCACCAGTCAGCAAATCGCGTACGGCGTTGGTCAACGGTACTCCGGGAACCAACGGCATCACGCTACCAATGATAATATCATCCACGCTGTTGCCCCAGTGAACGTGCACTGCTAAAATCGCTAACAAGCCAATCGCAACTGCTGCTAAAAATTCACTTAGAAACCGAACTTGTGCCAGTTTATTCACGGCGTAAAAGACACCCCAACCAATCAGCCCAATCAAACAGGTGATCCAAAAGTCCGGAAAGTTGTTTCGAAAGACCACTTCCAACGTCCCACTGACGATTCCAGCTGAAATCAGTTGCATCCACAACGGGAAATACCGCGGGTGCGCTTCTAGTTCGGTTAGGTCTGATTCAAACTCAACCAAATCAATCTCCCCCGCCGCAAACTTCCGCGATAAATCATTCACCCGGGTGATTTTCTCTAAGTCGATCGTCCGCAAATTGATGGGTTCAATCTGGGCATTCTCCTCATCCGAAATCGACATCATGATTCCGGTGATCGTCACGTAAACCTTACTCTGTGGGTAACCTGCGCTGACGGCGATTCGGTGGATCGTATCCTCAACCCGCGCAACTTCTGACCCATTTTCAATCATGATTCGCCCCGCATGTAGCGCAGTCTTAATCAATTGGTGTCCCCTGGTTCCCACATTGTTCGCCCCGTTTCGTTTCTAATCTACTAAGTTAAATTATAGCTTAGTCGTCCTTGCTTTACCCACTTTATTTGTTGATTTTGACAAATTGGGAGCAGGGCGCTGTTTTTGATTTAGTCCTGAGCATACTTACGTTTGTGTCCAGCGTAAGCATGCTTAGTTTATGAAACGCAGTGATTCTGGTTTTGTATAGCGGAGGAATGCCGCGGGAGGCTCCGGCGCTATGCGGAGCTGGAACGCAGCTTCCAGGCTTCGCCGGGTCGTCGCTCCGGAGCTCCGCGCGCCTCCGCCTCCCGCTACATAGTGCGCTGTTGTCAACCAGAACCGCTGACTGTCACATCTTGAAGTTGACGAAACTGTGTACCGGCAACGTTAGACAATAACTCGGCAACTGCAGAAGCAATTGTGATCAATGTTCAGTAACCGCAATGGACTAACCGGTTGCGTGATGCCGAGCTTCATCAGTTGACCGTCACGTCTATGTTGATTTGATAAGATGACGTTACTGTTCAACGCGATTTGAGATGTTCTGCGACAGTACCGAATTGCGCAATATGAGATTCCGGTCAGCGACTAGGTGGAAGCTGTGTCGCGATAATTGGTGGTTGTTGACGAACTTCCGACAACCGCCAATTATCGGGGACAAATTGAAGACTCGCACGGTTTTTGGCGTGGCTTCAATTTGAGGACTGAGACCGCCCTTTGGCTCAGGCCGGCCCCACAGCTGGAACCTAGTCGCTGACCGGGATCGTCAGTTCACACAAATCACATTTCACAAACTCACATCAATGACGCTTACACTGGACACAAGCGTAAGTAAAAAACGTCTGACCAACGACAACATTGCCGTCAGTCAGACGTTCCACTATTCAACAAAAATATAATGAGCTGCTTTATACCCAATCGTCAGGTTCTGCTTATCGGTTAAGTTCTCAACCAGCACAGGCCCTTCAAACGGATCATGTTTCTTGACCGTCAACTGATCGCCGATATCAAGTTTGATATCTCCAAGATACGTCAGTAGGTCATGGTTATCGATAAAGCGGGAAACCGTGACCGTTTCGCCATCCGCAACATCGTTTAAGATGAGGTGGGTTTCTTCATCGTAGTGGCCCGTCCGATCAGGAATGATGCCACCATGTGGACAGTGAGTTGGGTGCCCCAACGCATCATCTAACGCGTTGGCTAATCGTTCACTTGTCACGTGTTCCAGTTTTTCGGCTTCAACGTCGAGGTCGGGTAATGGGTATCCCAAGCGTTTCACCAAGAACGTTTCCCACAGCCGGTGATTGCGAACCAGCACAACGGCGGCATCGATTCCGCGTTGCGTCAGCGTAATGCCCGCATAAGGTTCATGAATCACGTAGCCTTCTTCGGCCATTTTACCAATCATTTCGGTAACAGATCCTGCTGCAATGTTGAGACTAATTGCGATTTGCTTATTTGAGACCTTATCAGTGGCACCGCCCAACTCAAAAATAATTTTGAGATAGTCCTCTTTCATGGGCGTCATACCAGTTTTTGCCTTTTCCATTAACACCGTACCTCTCGCTACAACTTATCTGTCAATTTTTCGTTTAAAATCAGGCCTTCGTCTTTGCCGCGAACATCTTCCGCTTGAATCGTCACGTGACAAATACCGTATTTTGCCGTCAAAACGCGTTCAATTCGGTGATAAATCACCTCAGCCTCACTGAGCTTCATATCCCGCATATTGACGTGGGCCGAAAACATGATCCGGTTCTCATCGATCATCCACACGTGAATGTGGTGCACGTTGGTGACGCCATCAATCTTCAACAGGTCGGTTTTGATGGCCTCGTAGTCCATCGTCGGCGCACCCTGCATCAGAATCGTGATGGTGTGCCGGATGATTGGCCACGATTCCACCGCAATATAGACGGCAACGATGATCGTGATAATCGGATCAACCATAGTCACATTGTACCACTGAATCAGTAATCCGCCGATAATAACTCCAAATGATGAGAGCGTATCACTCAACAAATGCAGATACGTTGCCTTCATATTTAAATTATGCTTGGATCCCCTATGAAGCAGCCAAGCAGAAAGTAAGTTGGCGATTGCCCCAACAACGGCCACAATTAACATAATGTCGCCCTGAATGGTTTCGGGATGCCGTAAACGCCGGACTGCTTCAATCACTAAGAAAGCGGAAACAACTAATAGCAACATGGCGTTCAATAAAGCAGCGAGGATCTGCGCTCGACCATAGCCAAACGTATTGCGGTCATCCTCACTTCGTTGGCTGATCCGGTGAGCGAAGTAACCGATAGCAATTGAAAAGGTATCACCTAAATTGTGAACCGCGTCAGACAGCAACGCTAAACTTCCGGAAAACAGCCCACCAAAAATCTCCAGCACCGTAATGCCAGCGTTGAGCAATGTTACACCCAGAAATTTTTGTCCAGACAAGTTATCCTTTTCAGCCATCTCGCTCACCCCTTATCCCTTTATTATCGCACATTTTGAAGGAGACGAGAAGCGTAACTAAAAACCCCGAAGGAATAACATACATTCCGTCGGGGCTGTTATAAATCGTTAATTTAATTTGCATAAACCGTTGCAGCTGACTTAGTCAATTTTTCGTAAGCAAAGTCCTGAACATCCGTCAGGTCATCCGCCTTCACTTCAACAGTGCCGGTCTTGGTGAAACCAGCCTTGTTGATCACGTGTTGCATGCCAAGGTTTTCAGGGTGCGTATCGATCCGCACGCCCTTCACTGCTGGATGCCGGTCAATTTCATCAAAGATGGCCGCCAGCAATTTGCCAGAAAGCCCCTTACCGTGGTGGTGACTCGACACTGCGACCCGGTGAATGGCAACGTAGCTGTTTCCAGCAGTCAACCACTGACCATCAATTTCTTGATAGCTTTCATCTGGCGCTGGAATCACCGCCGCGGTCCCCAAAACATCGTAACCATCCACTAACACCATTGTGCGACCATTTTGAATGTCATCCACTAAGACGTTAGTGTTCGGATAATTACCCTGCCACTGATCAATGTGTTGGGCGGCCAACAGTTGTTTACCATCCTGAATAATTGACTCGATTTGTTGTAGATCTTTCATTTCTGCGCGACGTAATTTCATACGTTACCACCTCACCGTTTTTATAAGATTGTGCTATCTTAACGCGATTTCAAACAGGTGTCTACCAAAAAGAATCAATTAATTTCTAATATTTCGGTTAACGTTTTTCTAATTTCAAAACGTTGATTTTAGCCAGTTGGAAGCGATTCAGAATTGAAATTCTTATTTGCGTTTTGAGTGGTGATTGTGCGCAAGCCGTGTTTGAACGACATGACAACGACCATTCAATAATTATTGATGTCTCAATCAAGCCCCTTTTCGCCACGTACCAAGAAAAGCTAACCGCAGCTTTACTATCGAGTGCTTTGGGCGATGCTCATTTCGATTACTTTTGTTTTCGGCGCCATTTTTGATTTTCGGTTTATTTTTTTAGACGGCATTATGAGGTGGGCTAGTTTGTCGTTTTTTGGCTACTGCGCCGAAACGTGCGGAGAAAAACAAAGCGCTGCATGTAACGGCGTCCCAACTAAAGCTACCAAAAACCGGTAGCTTTAGTTGGGACGCCGTTACACTCCGCTCTTTAACCGTTTTTCTCCGCACTCTAAAAGAAAAGCCCGCCACCTTAACTTCGATGTCGGACTTCCCTCAGTAGTAGACTTGGCAACCGGTTCTGAGAAAATCAATCTCTTAATTTTCACTTACCCGTCATTCAGATACGGTTACTGGCTTAGCTTACACTAAGCACTCAAAGCGCATTCTAGCGCCATCCACGGCAAATATTGTCAATGTTTAGCGGCGACGATTATCAAACTACGATCAAAGCCAAACTTCAAAAGTATTTCCAGGACCGGCTGTAACGGTCTACTACTATAGTAAGAATACCATTTAATTGCTCATAATCACACTATTTACTGCTCTTTTTGGGTAACTTTCATCAAGGCACCGTAGAGTACCATACTAATGATGATCACCACGAAGGTTGCGCCAATCGTGTCGGCAATCATTGGCACGTGCTTCAAGCCCACGTAGCACACAACGGAAACGGCCCAAGTCAAGATGGCTAACCAGTTGACCCCACCTTGATACCAGTACTGACCCTTAACTTTGGTGAAGTCATCAATTTGGTATCGCTGGCGCCGTAGCCAGAAGAAGTCGACCAAGAAGATTCCGATTTCCGGTCCCAGCACCATTCCGATGCCGTCTAAAAATACCGTAAAGACGTCCAAGAACGACGCAACAAAGATTGGTAAGAACGTTACCGCAGTCGCAATTAACGTCACGATCCAAAGACTGACCGTTAAACTGATTCGCTGCGTCATGTTGGTCAAGGCCGACCCCGCGGACATCAAGTTAACCGCGTTGGCCGTGGTACTAGTCAGGATAATCACGATCATTGCCAAGAACCCTAACCCCAACTTGCTGGCAATCGTACTTGGATCCGAGTTATTAGGATCAAAGTGGTTCAGCGTAATCGCCGTCCCGATGGTGGCAATCAACCCGATAAAGGCGAACCAGAAGAGGCCCACGTTGGCCCCTAGGAAGGCGGCGTGCGTGGCATTTTTCTTCACGCCGGTAAACCGAGAAAAATCACTGGCAGCCGTCACCCAAGCGAGGTTAAAGGCGGCCAAGACGTCAATCGCTGCCCCAGACGTCATCTTTAGGTTGTGCGGTGGTTGCCAGCTCATAATGTCATGGAAGGAGACCGTTTGAAAGACCACGATGGTTTCCCAAACCACAAAGATCACGACGAGCACGATGCCGACCCGCTCGATCAACTGAACTGAACGTTGCCCTAAGGAAATACTTAATAAATGGAAGATACTCATCACAACGATGCCAACAACGAGCCCTAACGTCCCGCCCGGCTTACCATAGACTGGCCAGCCGAAGATATCATGGAAAAGATAACTCATCGAGGTCGCGGCAATAAACGTATTAACTGCCGCCCAGCCAATGAATTGAACCATGTTGATGACGGAGGGCAACAAACTTCCGCGAAGCCCAAACGATGCCCGAGTCAGCGTCATGGCCGTTAATCCGGTTTTGTAACCCATAAAACTGGCAGCTGCTAACAGTAAGTATGACACGATTCCCGAAATAATCAGTGCCGTTGACGCCGTCATGAACCCACAGGCAGCAATCACGCCACCAATGTACCAGGTCCCGTTATTCGCGTTGGCGCCAACCCACGTTGCGAACATATCCCAATACGACATGTGCCGATTTGCCATCGGAATGGCGGGCACCCGCCCTAAACCGTTCTTGGTTGCCATTGTTGTATTTCCCCCTATTAATTAAACTAAGCTTCGTTAACGGCGTGCTTTGGTAAAATCAAGTTCATCAAAATACCCAAGACGGTCACGATCGATAAACCTGAGAAAGTCAAGCCGGCTACTTGAAGACTGGCGTTCCCGATCCCAATCACTAAAATCGTGGCAGAAATAATCAAATTACGCTTTTCGTTAAAGTCGACGTGGTTATCAACTAAGACCCGAAGACCACTGGAAGCAATTACCCCGAATAATAGGAAGCTGATCCCGCCAATAACGGGCGATGGGATACTTTCAATGAGGGCGCTTAGCTTACCAACGAACGAGAATAGAATGGCAAATAATCCGGCACCGGCTAACATGTAAACGGAGTGCACTCGCGTAATGGCCAACACACCAATGTTTTCACCGTAACTGGTGATTGGCGGGCCACCAACGAAACTGGCAATGATCGAGGCAGTCCCATCACCAGCTAAGGTGTGGTTCAAGCCAGGATCTTTAAAGTAGTTCCGGTGAGTCAATTTGTTCAGCACCATGATGTGCCCCATGTGCTCCGTCATCGTAACGAAGGCGATCGGTGCCATACTCAAGATGGCATCCACGTGCCAGGTCATTTTGTAAGTTAAGAATGGAATCTGGAACGCCGGCATTTTGAACCAAGGTGCGGCCATAACGGGGGCAAAATCCACCACGCCGGCAAGCGCAGCAATGATATACCCACTCACGATCCCCAACAAAATTGGAATCAAGCCCAAGAAGCCCTTCATAAACATGTTGAAGAAAATCGTAATCAGTAACGTGGCAATGGCGATGCAAAATGACGTTAAACTGTAGTGGTTGTTGACCATCGTGGCGTTATTGGCGGCACTACCGGCCAAGGATAACCCGATGACCATGATGATTGGTCCCACGACGATTGGCGGCAGCGCCTTGTCGATCCAACCCGAACCGATCATTGAGACCAGTAAACTGACAATCAGGTAAACGACCCCAACCGCTAACGTCCCCTGTGCGATTGACGGATACCCAGCTGACTTCATCAAACTTTGCATGACCACGATGAACGAGAAACTTGACCCCATGTAGGCTGGAATCTTGCCCTTGGTGATCAAAATGTACATCAGGGTCCCAACACCGGAACTGAAAAGTGCGATTCCGGGATTTAACCCCACTAAAATTGGCACTAAAACCGTGGAGCCAAACATTGAAAATAAGTGCTGAATCGATAACCCGACCCACTGGCCAAGTGATGGTCGTTCCCAAACATCAAGTACCGCATCTGGATTACGGTAGCGACCTTCTGACTGTTGCGACATACCCGTTTCCTCCTCGCCCTCTCACTTGGCTTCGGCGTGCTGAACGAAAAAGCACCCCTATGCCCGCAGGTATAGAGGTGTCGTTTTAATTTGGCTACAATGCGCCAATCGAACGTCCCTTCTTAGCCTCACGGGACCAAGTTAAAAGGTTTCATATTGACTGTAATTATAGTGATTCTCTCATGGTGTGTCAATGTTAATTTAATCAATCTTCAATCTGACGCCATTCGGCCTCGTCAGCTCGGGAAATATCATTCAGGAATTTCAACACGCGTTGCGCGCGCTTTTCCTGATTCGCATAAAGTTGGTTGAGTCCCTGGCCGGTGGTCATCGGCGCACTTAGGCTCAACTGCTTGTCGTGGCGTTCGCCCTGAGAAAAGGCCACCACCATGTGATCGTCATCGATCATCGTGAACAAGAAGAAACTACTAAACGGATCATCATCTTGAAGATAGGCTGGCATGGCCCAGATACCTGATTTAAGTTCTCGTAACTCAGAATCGCCGAACCGGTAATCCAAGTGGGTCTTCTCCGTAATCGGCGTTTTTAAAAATAACATCATGTGGTTAAATTGTTCATCACCCAAGTTTAACGTGGGTTCGTTGGTTTCCGTCAAGTTATTACCTCCAAATTGCTGTTGCAGTCATCGCTCCATTCTACCAATAATTCGGGGTGAGGCAAAGTCCGGTGACTTGCTGATGACACGTTGCTTTCATGGTGCGTTCAAGAATCCGAAAGTTTTTTTAATTAACGCCAATAAATTCCGTTTTTTCAACATTCTAAAATACTGCCCACTCTAGACCTAGCGGTGTTAACCAGCTAACTGGTACAGTTAACCTAATTCGCACCAACTTAAAAATAAATCCGTCACAAGGATTGACGAACATTCAATTTTCGAGTAAAGTACAAGGCAATCAAATAACCAAAAATAATTCAGACTGGGAGCTGACTTTTTGATGACAACTTTAGCAACTGAAATCGCCGGAAGAACCTTTGACAACTGTTTAATGAACGCTGCGGGGGTCCGCTGCCAATCGGTAGCCGATCTAAATCAACTGATCGATTCCACCGCTGGCGCTTACGTGACCAAGAGTGCCACACCGGTAAAGCGGGCTGGTAACCCCTCACCACGGATGCACACCCTGCCAAAGGGTAGCATCAACTCAATGGGACTACCTAACGAAGGCTTAGACTATTACTTGGACTTCGTCTTACAAGACCAAGCCAACCGTCCCGGGACCACCAACTTCTTATCCGTTGCGGGGACTAGCTTAGAAGACAACTTAAGCATGTTGCACCAGATTCAAGATTCCGCCTACACCGGTTTCGTTGAATTGAACCTCTCTTGCCCAAATGTCCCCGGACATCCACAAGTTGGTTACGATTTCGACCGGGTTAAAACGGTGTTGACCGCGGTATTTGACTTCTACACCAAGCCACTTGGCGTTAAATTACCACCCTACTTCGATTTAGTGCACTTTGACCAAATCGCCGACATCTTGAACCAATTTCCACTAACTTTCGTGAACTCGATCAACAGTATCGGTAACGGTCTGGTTATCGACCCCCACGCCGAAAAAGTTGTGATTAAACCTAAGGGTGGCTTTGGCGGCATCGGCGGTGCATTCGTTAAACCAACCGCTTTGGCCAACGTTCGCGGCTTAGCCCTTCGCTTGAAGCCAGAAATCGCCATCGTTGGGACCGGCGGCATCCTCAACGGCCAAGACGTCTTCGAACACATCCTCTGCGGTGCCTCCATGGTTCAAATCGGCACCCAGTTCGGCTACGAAGGCACCCAAATCTTCGACCGTATCTCACAAGAACTTACCGCCATCATGGCAGCTAAGGGCTACACTAGCATCAACGACTTCAAGGGTAAGCTTAAGACCTTTGATGACTAATTATTGAACTTAATCTGACTCAGTACTCTCGACGGTGCTGGGTCTTTTTTTGCTTGTGTCCAGCGTAAGCATTGGTGCGATTTGGGTGTTGGCTGTTTGTCATCGCTTCGCTCGCCAAAGCCGCATGAAAACCGGCGCTCTCAGTCAACAAAATTCGGCGCCACTTAAACTGTTATTTC
>NZ_BAABMI010000079.1:0-14255 GCF_054785195.1 Secundilactobacillus muriivasis
AATTTCTCAACTAGAAAACGCCGATATCGACTGGAATTTATTCGACTTTGGATCTGATAACGAAAATATTCAAAAGGCGCCAAAAAAGCTCCGTGATTATCAAGAAGAAGCCATTGAACGTTCCTTGACCTACTTCAAGGATCATTCCCGAGGAAAGTTAATCATGGCCCCAGGGACCGGGAAAACTTTCACTAGTCTGAAGATTGCGGAAGCCCTGTACAACCAACAAGGCGGTGACAACTACAATATCCTTTACATGGTTCCAAGTATTCAACTTTTATCCCAAACCTTGTTTAACTGGAACTCTGATAGAGCTGCCGATATAAACATGATTTCCTTCTCTGTTGTGTCCGACCGGAAGGCTACCAAGAAAAAAGCCGGCAAAGATAATCTCAGTGCCAAGGACGTTGGTTTTCCAGCTACTACTAATGTTCAGGAATTGATGAAGAACTACCAGTCCATCAAACGGTCCGGAAATAAGAACATCACGGTCATTTTCTCCACCTACCAATCCATTGATGTAATCCACCAAGCTCAAGAAGCTGGCTATCCAGAATTTGATCTGATTGTGGCGGACGAAGCGCACCGGACAACTGGGGCGGCCAAATTAGGCGAAGATTCCATGTTTACCAAGGTCCACCACGATTCTAACGTTGCTGGTAAGCTGCGTCTTTACCAAACCGCAACGCCTAAAATTTATGGGGCCGACGCCAAGAAAAAAGCCGAATCGAACAGTAGTGAACTGTCATCCATGGACGATCCCAAGATATACGGGGAAGAAATTTACCGCTTAGGGTTCGGGGAAGCCGTTAGTCGGGGCTATTTGACCGACTACAAAGTTTCTGTTCTAGCTGTTAACGAAAACTACGTTAACAAACATATGCAAGCCATCATGCGTTCTTCCGACAATGAACTGCAAACCAGTGATATTGGTAAGATTATCGGGATCTGGAATGCTATGACCAAGCGAAATGGGATGAACGGTGCTATTACCGGGGCACCAATGAAACGGGCCATTGCCTTTACTGATACCATTGCCCACTCTAAGGACATTGCAAAGGAATTTAACAACGTCGTTAATGACTATCTAGGCAAGCAAGCAGAAGGCAGTTTCAGGGTCGATGTTCACCATGTAGATGGGGGGCTAAATGCCTTAGAAAAGAAGACGGAACTGGACTGGCTGGCTGGTGATATGCCAGAAAATACGGCTCGGATTCTCTCTAATGTCCGGTTCCTGACAGAAGGGATCGACGTGCCAAATCTGGATGCTATCATCTTCATGGCACCTAAGAAGTCCCAAGTTGATATTGTGCAAGCCGTCGGTCGAATTATGCGGCGCTATGAAGGCAAGGAATACGGTTATATTATCCTGCCAATTGTAATTGACGCTAATACCGATCCAGCTTCGGCCCTGGATAATAACAAAAAATACCAGGAAGTTTGGCAAGTCCTTAATGCCTTGCGGTCAATCGACGAACGGTTTGAAGCTGAAATCAATAAGCTGACTTTGAATAAGAAGAAGAGTGGGAAGTTGGGACTTAACGCGATTAATACCAAACCCGGTTCTACTGTAACTGAAGGCCGAGGAAAGGACGCTGAAAATAATGGTGGTGAAAATACTGAACAAAATCCCGAACAACTTGATTTGGATTTAGAAATGGATATGGCAGCCATCGAGCAAGCCTTTTACGGTAAGATCGTTGATAAAGTTGGGGATCGGCGCTATCTGGAAGACTGGTCCAAGGACGTTGCTAACATCGCTAAGCGGCACATTGCCAAGATCAATACGTTGATTGATACGGAAGAGGGCGCTGAAAGGTCCTTTGATCGATTCATGAGGAGTTTACAACACAACATCAATGACTCGATTGATCGAGACCAGGCCATCGAAATGTTGGCCCAACACCTAATCACTCAACCGATCTTCCAGGCCTTATTCGGGGAATACAGTTTCATCAACGATAACCCCGTTTCACATGCTGTTAATGAAGTAGTTTCCGCCTTTTCCGTCTTTGGTTTTGATAAGGAACAAAAAGAACTGAAACTATTTTATGACTCTGTAAAATTGCGAGCTTCCGAGATCGACAATGCCGCTGCTAAGCAAAAGTTCATTATGACCTTGTATGACAAGTTCTTCCGGACAGGATTTAAGGATACAACCGAACAAATGGGAATCGTCTTCACACCGGTGGAAGTCGTTGATTTCATCGTAAAATCCACAGATTACGCCTTAGAAAAGTACTTTGGTAAGCATTTATCCGATAAGGGCGTCCATATTCTGGATCCATTTACCGGAACTGGGACCTTCATTACCCGAACGTTGGAATATCTCAAACAGCAGATGGATGAAGGTAAGATCACCTTTGATGACATCTTGTACAAGTACACCAATGAACTGCACGCCAATGAAATCATCCTGTTAAGCTATTACATTGCGGCCATTAACATTGAAGCTGTCTTCGATGAAGTCAATGGCCCTGATCGTGGATATCAACCATTTGAAGGGATCGTCTTGACTGATACCTTTGAAAGTACCGAACGAAATGACTCCTTCATGGATGAATTGCTGGGACAAAACAATGCCCGATTGAAGAAACAACAAGAAAAGCCAATTACTGCTATTATTAGTAATCCTCCGTATTCAGTGGGGCAAGGTAGTGCTAATGACGATAACCAAAACACACACTATCCAATTTTAGAAAAGCGGATTGAACAGACATATGTTAAGAATAGTACGTCGTCATTAAGCAAGAGTTCATATGATAGCTATATTAAAGCTTTTCGGTGGGCTACTGATCGTATTGGCGATCAAGGGGTTATAGGTTTTATCACAAATTCAGGATATATTGATAAAGGTTCCTT
Organism: Secundilactobacillus muriivasis; assembly: GCF_054785195.1. Classification (NCBI taxonomy): domain Bacteria; kingdom Bacillati; phylum Bacillota; class Bacilli; order Lactobacillales; family Lactobacillaceae; genus Secundilactobacillus; species Secundilactobacillus muriivasis. Next base: position 2,863 of record NZ_BAABMI010000079.1, read on the forward strand.
AGATGGATTAAGGCAGAGTATCCATCAAGAATTTAATGATATTTATGTTCTGAATTTACGAGGTGCAGTAAAGGGTAAAGTTAAGAATACAGCTCGAATTGAGGGTCAAAATATTTTTGACATTCAAACGGGTGTGGCAATAATCATTTTGATAAAAGATAAATCAAAGCAACATAATATTTATTATCATGATATAGGAGACCGATTATCACGCAGCCAAAAATTTGAAGAACTTAATAATGCTAAATCAATATTTGGATTTAATTGGAAAGTAATTCATCCTGATAGTTATAGTGATTGGATTAATCAACGAGACCCACATTATAAAATGTATCCATCAATAGTTGGCGAAGAGGATTCACCGGTCTTAAATAATGCGGTGGGGATTAGTACTAATCGTGATATTTGGGTATCCGGATTTTCTAAGCAATCTGTATTAGATAATTCTAAGCGGCTGATTGATAACTACAATGCAGAAGTGTTAAAAAATGGTGGACAAGGCCAAAAATCTACCATGCGTGATAGTAAGAAAATTAAGTGGAGTGCAGGCCTGGATAATCAATTTAAGAAGGGGATTGAGTTAAATTTTGAACCTCAAAATATGCGATTAGAGATGTATCGACCATTTACCAAAAAATGGTTAATGTATGATCGGAATATCGTAGAACGTCCCGGTAAGTACTATGAACTTTGGGGTAATGATAATCAGGTTATTGTTACTACTGGTAGAGGTATAAGAATAGCGTTCTCCGCATTTGTGACAGATATACTTCCTAATCTAGATTTAATGGAAAAATGTCAAGGATTCATGCGCTATGATAATTCTGACCATACCAGTGAACTGATTCCAGATAATTCCAATATGAGTCAATCCTTTGCGAACAAGATTGGCTTATCCCAAGACGATACTTTTGCCTATGTATACGGATTGCTAAACTCTCGGGAATATCAACAAAAGTATGCTAATGATCTTAAGAAGAATCTGGCACGGATTCCGATTGTTAAGGATAAAGAAAAGTACGTAGAAGTTGGTAAGCAACTGATGGATCTGCATATCAACTATGAAGAAGTTCCACTTTATACTGGCGTTGAAATCGTCAAGAAGGATAACCCTGATTACCGGGTAACCAAGATGAAGTTTGCAAAGCAACGTAATGAAGAAGGTAAGTTGGTTAATGACCGCTCAACCCTGATTTACAACAATGACATCACTATCAAGAGAATTCCTGAAAAGGTCTATGAATACGTGGTTAATGGGCGTTCTGCTATTGAATGGCTCATTGATCAATATCAAGTTGATAAAAATAAAATTGAAGAAAAATATGGCATTACTGATGATCCAAACAATTTTAGTGACGATCCAAAGTACATCTTCAATTTGGTATTACGAATCATCAATGTTTCTGTGCAAACTGTTGATCTAGTGAACAGTTTGCCAAAATTTGAAGTAATCGAATAATTAATCAAAGCATCGAATCTTTGTGGTCCGGTGCTTTTTTGCTGCTTCAAAAAGTGAATAAATTTTTCTGCTATCGTGGATATTAAGGGGAGTGTAAAAGTAATAAGTGATATGTAATAGGAGCGGACACAGTCCATAATATTTTCGCTTTTTAGATAAAATTAGTGCATCTCCTAAATGCTGATATAGCAATGATTGTAGCTATAATATGAATGCAACTATTAGATAATATGTATCATGTAGTACATAATTATGTTACAATATATTATGTACTACATGAGAGGGATGTTAACCATGAATGGTGAAATAATTACTCAAACCCAAAATAACAATGACCTATTACTAAAGAAAGACAACCAAAAAGAATTATTTAATCGCTTTATCGTTTTTATTGATGCCTCACCAAACACTATCAGGACCTACAGGGGTTCATTAAGGCAATGGTTCAAATATTTATCTCAAGTCGGAGCTGGTAATCCCACACCGGATACAGTGAGGGCCTATCGCCAATACCTAAGAGACACCGGCAAGAAGCCGACTACAATTCAGAACTACATCATTGCCGTGAAACAATTCTTTAAGTGGACTGAAGATGAAGGCTTATACCCTAACATCGCTAAGCATATTAAGGGAGCCAAAATCAGCCACGAACACAAGAAAGACTATTTAACCAGCGCCCAAGCTAGGCATGTGTTATTGACTATTAATAGAGACTCCCTAAAGGGGAAACGTGATTATGTGATGCTTGCTTTAATGCTGACAATGGGACTTAGAACGGTGGAAGTATCCAGAGCCAACGTTGATGATATTAGGACACAAGGGGATGCTGTGGTCCTGTATGTACAGGGTAAAGGGCACGTTGAAAAGGATGCCCCTGTAAGAATGCCTGGGCACGTTGAATCAGCAATTAGGGAATACCTCAAGGCCAGAGGTGCAACAGCTTCAGGAACGCCCTTGTTTGCTTCTACGAGCCATAACAACCAAGGAAAACGAATGACTACCAGAAGCATTAGTGGAATTGTTAAACAGAGTTTCATTAATGCTGGATATGACAGCCCTAGACTGACAGCCCACTCGACTAGGCACACTTCAGCAACTCTCAATCTACTTAATGGAGCAACATTACAAGAAACTCAACAACTGCTAAGACACGTCAACTTACAGACTACAGAAATATATGCTCACAACCTGAATGCCATTAAGAACAAAAGCTCACAACGGGTGGACAATGCTATCTTCAATAGCTAATAAATGATATGTAATATGTATTAGATAACAGGAAGGAATTAAGTTATGAGTAAAGTAATTACAGTAACCAATCAAAAGGGAGGCACTGGTAAGACCTCAACATCCCTGTTCTTGAGCTATGGATTAGCTTTCAAAGAATACAAAGTACTTTTGATTGACCTAGACAGCCAAGCCGATGCGAGTTTCTCTACTGGAGTTAACTATGATGAAACCAAAACATCTTTAGAAGTAATACTGGGGGATGCTGATATAACCGATGCTATTGTCCCTGTACCAACTAAGCAACGGGCTAAGTTAGACTTAGTACCAGCATCATCCAACTTGGCATCTCTTGATATTCAATTAGTAAAGCGACAGCTTATAGATGCCCAGTACAATCTCTCAGAGGCTCTCAAACAAGTTAAGGGCGATTATGACTACATCATCATAGACACGCCACCAGCCATCAGCATGGCCGTTCTGAACGCCCTAACAGCTTCTGATTATGTGATTGTTCCTACTCAAGCAGACATATATGGTCTCAAAGGGTTAGGCAAGTTAGCCGGTACCATTAACTCAATCCAAAAGCACTCTAATCCAAACGTTAAAGTACTGGGAATCCTTATAGGGCGTTACAACTCTAGGACTAACTTTACTAAGTCAATAACAGATATGCTTCAGGACACTAGCAAAAAGCTTCATACCAGGGTATTTAATACTAAGATACGTGAAGCCATTGCCATTAAGGAAGCTCAAGGTGAGCAAACTAACCTATTTGAGTATGCACCTAAAGTGAAAGTAACAAACGATGTTAATCAGTTCCTGAACGAATTACTAGGAGGATCTTTAATATGACTAAGAAAGACTTTTCTAACTTGAGCAACCCAGCAACTCACTTCTTAGAGGAAATGAATACAGCTACTAAGGCTCAGACTAAATCAACAACCACTACTAAAGCTAAGACCGTTAAAAATACTTCTGAGAGTCGTTCTCAACACGCTAGTTTCTTATTAAAACCGTCAACGGCTAACAGTCTTAAGCTGATTGCCAAGTTTGAGGGTACCAGCGTTAATAACATTGCTAACCAACTTCTTGATAAATATGTTGCTGACTACAGAAAAAATCCGGCCCAAGCTAAGAAGCTGGACCAGGCATTGGAACTATTCAGTTAAGGTACAGGCTTTCTATATTAGAAACTGAAGGAACAAAGATAATATTTAGCTAACTTCCACAAATATACATTAGCGGAAGTTAAAACATGATATTTAATCCCGAAAGAAATATTTAGGGCCTACGACAAACCCGACATCCTAAAAAAGCACAATCTAAAGAAAGGAGCATCCTTAATTGAAGCCAGAAGATACTAAACAACAGTTCATCATGCTACGGGCAGAAGGACTAAGCTACGGTAAGATTGCCGAAAAACTTAATATCAGCAAGGCAACCTGTTCAGCATGGGAAGCCAACTTTACAAGTGAGATTGCTAAACGGAAGCAAGACCGCCTCGAAGAATTGTATTCAGCTTATGGGATGCTCAAAGATAAGCGCATCTCATCACTAGGGCAAACCCTTAACAAAATCAACGATGCGATTGATGATATTGATTTATCAGACGTTGACCCGATCAAACTGTTAGAGTTAAAGCTAAAGTATCAGGAAGCGTTAAACAAAGAGTATGTTGCGCCAAGCACAGGGGAAGCCATTGACTTCTCTAACGGTTTCAATTCTAGCGACATTAACCAAGAGCTAGGACGTTTAATTGAATTAGCCAAAGCCGGCGAGTTATCCGGCGATCAATTGACGCAAGAGTTACGTGTTCTGACCGAAACATTAAAAGCTTATAACCAAACCGAATTGGAACAACAGCTTGAAGCGTTGACGGCATCGCTTAGCTAGAAGGGAATTGTTAGACATGGTAAATAAGAACAACTTACAACGATTAATCAAGAACGGCAAATGGACGGGGAAAAGTTTAGGAATTGCAATGATCTTAAACATCGCCGAATTTATGAAGGGTAATCCTGAAATACTTTCTACCGAACAAGTTAATGAAGCCATGAATAAGCTGGAACGAAAAGACGGACTGGTTTACAACAAATATGTTGATCTATATAACGTTTTAACCGACTTATATAACTTCTGTAACACAACTTCCTTAGACGCCATTAGCAATTACCAGATTTTAAGAACCTACATCAGTGGCATCATGCAGGCTAAAATTACTTCACAAGTGATCGAAACTAAACCGGTAGAAATCAGTGAACGTCAATATTCAACTTATAAGACGAAACTCAAAAAGTATATCAAAGGCGACAGCGCCGGCATTGCTAGTTTAAAAACTTGCTTAGCCGAGATTGTTTTTCAGGCTAGTATTGATAGCGATGTTGCTAAACCAATTCTCGAAAAATATAAACATGAAACGGTTAGCGATAAATACTTAAAAGAACTAAATGACAACATAAAAAGCCAATGGGGAACTGAACCAGAAAACCCTGAACAGTACTATGCAATGCCGGAGATGTTTACCGGCTATTATGCACTACCGGACGGAACGACCTCAAAAGACATCAGTGAAGACGATTTTAAAGCCCGTGTTCATGCTGAAAAATTAAAATTAGTTGGGTTAAAATTTAGCTATTCTTTTAACGACAAAAACGGCAAGATGCGCAAAGCATCCCCTGAACAAACCTTTAAAGAATGGCAAAAATCAAAGAATGATGCCGGAATTAAACTTGCTTACGAAAACGAAATTCCTTTAACCGATGCCTTAGGTTTATTAGAAAAAGAGCATCCCTTATACAAACTCGAAGACCCATTTAAATGGGTAGACGGGACAACTGACCCGATCACTAAAAGCACTACTAAGTACGAAGTGTTACATACCTATTTATCCGATCTTGAAAGCATAATCGACGGGGAAGACAACATTAGTGAATATGAAGATATTGCTGATTTTATCAGCGATGAATACAGTGAACTAATTGACGCCGTACTTGCTGACTTAAAGAAAAACGATAAAGTAAGAGCATTATTAGACGATGCTCCTGATGATATTTTTGAGTGGTTTAGTTCCAATGGCGCTTTTGCAAAAGCAGGAATGTCGTACTACCAAGACATAGTTGCGCCAAGCAACAATTATGACTTAAGCGATGTCATGCCGGAATCAATCAGACACACGGCTAAAAACTATGGTTATCTGATTAAGCCCAATAGCAAAAACAGCGACATCACTACTACCTTTCAACAACACAATATTGGTAACAATCATCGCCGGCTACTTAACCAGCTCTTAAATTCGATTTCATTGCAGGGGGTAGCTAACGATCAGGAAACCTTAGACCACATTAATTCCTCTTATGAATCCGTACGGCAGGGCATTAACTATATGCGCGCATTTGAAGCATTTATTGACGGTTTGATTGAATATACCAACAAAAAAGAATTAGCTGACCTGAAGAACTTTGCCCCATTCCACCGTTTGCACGGCGCTATTCAAGATTTTAATGAGTTCGTTTATCTGGAATATCACGAACTTGCTACGCCTTCATTGAATTATGAAAATCCAATAACGAAGAAGCAGAAGGAACAGTGTGCTAGGGATGCTAAGACCTTTAAGAAGATTTTTAAACCCGTAGCCGTAGATAATTTAGATGTCCCCGAAGAAGCGCAAAAGACTGTTAGAGCATTGATAGCTAGCTTCTTTGATCTTGGGAATGACACCAAAATTACTGCAAGTAAAGTCTTACAGGACATCGCAGGGGGGCTGTAATCATGGTTAAACAAAAAAAGACCACACCAATTAAAACCCCAAGCCTAGCGCCGTCTAAGAAGTTCACTTCCGATAGCTACGATCTAATTACCCAAAACAAACCAATAAATGATATTTCTCGTTTGAATTCTAAACAAGGAACTACAAATTTATTATCAACGCAAATCATTAAATCCGGCGACATCACTGCTACAATCAGTGATGCCAAAGAAGGAAACAGTTTTACCCCAACAGAAGCTATTATCTTTGATTACATGCTCGCCCAGCACACTAGAAGTAACAACGAGAACAGCCGGACAATATCGTTTTCAGTTACCCAATATATGAATGACCGAAACCTTAAAGACCGCAGGAATGCCAAGCATCAATTAGATAAAGGACTGCAAGCATTCTTACGAACAACACTTTCTTATTCCGGAATGAAACGCCCCAACGGGAAGGGCAAACGTCCTAAAGATGTCGATGCTTTTGACGGCATTAATATCTTAACTTCTGCTTATAGAACGTCGGACGGCATCGTTACCGTATCATTTAGTCCTGAATTCAATGATATTATCACGAAGCGAGGTTTAGTAATGCCTTATGCTAAAGCAACCTATCAAATCAATCCGCAAAAGCATCCGCACGCTTACTACATTGTCCGTAAGATGCAGGAACAGAAACGAATTGCATACGGCGAGCCTAATGCTGATCGCCTACGAATCAGCACCCTTTTAAATGCAATCCCGTCCCTACCAACTTATGAAGAAGTCAAAAAGACTAATCGTAATTACAGTGGGCGAATAATAGAACCGTTTTTCAGAGATTTAGGGGACACGCCACAAGTTCAACAGATATTCAAAGATTATGCTTTCCTTGACCCAGACGGACAACCATTTACAAAAGACACTTATGACACTCTTTCTTACGAACAATTTATTAACAGTATGCTTGTTGTAACTGCTTGGGTCGACTACCCTGAAGAATCTGTTAAGCGCTGGAAAGATAACCAAAAGAATCACATTGATAATGCCAAGAAATCAAAGAAGTAAGTTACCTTTAAAAAAGGGCCTTGTCCAAAAAAACGTTTTTAAGGGTGGGGGTATCGCTACGCACCCCCTAATCCCTTGATACACCAGTGGTTTGACGCATTCTGTTCTAACGATATTTTAACAGTCTAACCCAAAACAAACGAAGAAAATAAGACCCTCATCCCTTGATATTCCTGAAATTTTCAAAGGGTGGGGGTCGCCGTGTGCAAGGGTGGGGGTCGCCGTGTGCAAGGGGGGGGGTCGCCGTGTGCAAGGGTGGGGGTATCGCTACGCAAACAAATTTTTAAACCCTTGCTACCACTGGATTTTGAGAGGGTCGAAATCTCTTAGGTCTTTAAGGTCTTTAAGATCTTTAATAAGGCAAGGGGCGCACTTTTAAAAAGCGCCCTTGCTATAATACACATAAACAAACCAACAAGGAGAATGCCGACATGAGTAACAGCAAAGTTAAAGATCAAATCAAACAGCAACTACCAGACTTCTTAAATGGGCAAGGAATCAGCATTGATAAACCATTTACTTGTTTGAATCCCGAACACGATGATAAAAAACCTTCAATGTCATTTGATAAGAAGGATGGTAAACATGTTCATTGTTTTGGATGTGGGGCTTATTGGGACATATTTGATTTAATTGCTGTTACGAAGTTACATGCTCAAATTGTTGCCGATAATCAGGGTAAACCAGTACCAAACCTTAACTTTGCGGATGCTTATAGCTTAGCCATTAAAATGTACGGCATCAACGCCGAACCATTGACGATTTCTAACAAAACCGAACAAAATCAAGTTAAAAGTGAACAATTAGGGATGCAGTCTAAAGTAAATAAAATTAACCAGCGATTAATTGCTACCGCTCAGAGTAACTTGCAGAACACGGATTACTTAAGCAAACGAGGAATCAGTTTAGAAACGGCTAAAGCGTATGGATTAGGTTACAGTAGCGAATGGGTAAGCCCTAAAGCTATCTTAAATGGGGCAAAGCCGGAAGCATCCCCCCGCCTTATTATTCCGACGAGCAATGCAAGTTATATCGCTAGGGATGTTAGGAATGATCTAACTGAACTTGAACAGAAGTATGCCAAAATGAAAGAAGGACAAGTTCATATCTTTAATGAACAAGCTCTCTCAAAGAATCAGCCAATTTTCATTGTCGAAGGAGAAATTGACGCCTTAAGCATCATTGAAACGGGCGTAGCGCAAGCAGTCGCACTAGGTAGCACAAGTAATGTGAACCTGTTTGCTAAATGCGTTTCTCAACAGAAAAACCAGTTTAAAAACAATGATTATCGGCCAACTTTCCTCATTGCGATGGACAATGACAGCGCCGGCCAACTTGCGACTAATCGTCTAACCAATACATTAAATAAATTACATTTAACGAACTATGATGTTCAGATCGCACGGGGTCATAAAGACGCCAACGAAGCACTTGTAGCTAACCGAAAAGAGTTTGAAGATGAATTAGTCCAAACGGTTAAAGACCCTAATAACTATCTACAAGGACTACTGGACTACATCAACAACAGTCAAGATGTACAAGCAATTCCGACCGGGTTCGATAACTTAGATAAAGTATTAGACGGCGGTCTTTATGAAGGTTTGTACGGGATTGGGGCAATCTCATCATTAGGAAAAACGACTTTTGCCTTACAGATTGCTGATTATATTGCAATGAATGGTAGATCGGTCATGTATTTCGCCCTTGAAATGGGGCGCTATGAACTAATGACTAAGAGCATCAGCCGGCATACTTTTATGAACGCATCTATCGACCACAAGCCTGAATTAGCTCAAACGACTAGAAGTATCTTAAAGGGTAAGTGGCAAGAACGTTATGGCAAAGCGCAGTTAGCCAATGTTACGAAGTCAATTGAACAGTACGGCGACTATTACAGCAATGTGGTTATTCATGACGGAACTGAAGCCCGCCCCAAAATATCTGATATTCAAAAAGTAGTCGATGACTATGTTTTACGAACCGGCGAACGTCCCGTAGTAATCATTGATTATTTACAGATACTTAAACCTGAAGAGCCAAGTGCAACTGATAAGGCGAATGTAACGACTTCTGTTAATGCAATGAAGAAACTTGCTACCAAGCATCACATCCCCGTGATTGCGATCAGTAGCTTTAACCGTGATAGTTACAACACCAAAGTAAGCATGAAGTCCTTTAAGGAATCTGGCGACATTGAATATAGTTCGGATGTCTTAATTGGACTTCAGCTCACAGGAACAGGCGAAGAAGACTTTGATGTTGACCATGCGAAGGCACAGGAATGCCGTGAAATTCAAGCGGTTATTCTAAAGAACCGTAACGGGCAAACCGGCGATACATTGGACTTTGCATACTATCCAATGTTTAACTTCTACCTTGACCCTGAAGCATCTCTAAAGGGCGGTTCTGAAGCGCCTAAGACAACAATTGATACAGCAACTTTAAAAGTGAATGTAGGTGATACGTTACCAATCATGGACGGTTGGGAAGTTACATCAGCTAAAAATGGCGAGTATTTATACCGGAATATCGAAACCTCTGAAGTTATTGACGCAACACATTATAAGATATTATTGGAAAAATAGATGTGTCGCCAAACAAAGTTTTTCAATGATGGTAAGACGTGGAAATTAATACTAATAATTGCAATTGTTAAGGCAACGTAATCAGAAGTGTTAAAGGAAGCAAACAAAGCTGTTAAATGAAAACCGATTAAATTTGATGCTAATAAATAAGCCATGATAGGCAACATGAACAGTCGATTAAGGGCGTAAATTGGTTCAATATAACTAGTAACTATTTTATCTACAAGAGCTTGTGTATCAACGCAATCGGTTGTGGTTTTAAGCTTTTGAACAGCTCTTTGATAGTTAATTAAGCAACATGTGTAATAGACCAAATCCATTACGATTAGAAAATAGATGAACAGCATCACTAAAGTTGTAATGGTTAGTTGATTACTTATTAAATAGTGCAGGGATGCTGACTGATATACGTTAAGTTGTCCTCTGAAAAAGAACGACAACAGATATAGGACGGTAAGACTAACCACTTGATCGAAGCCGGTTAGCTTGTTAAAAAGATTTCGGACTGCACTGAATATTGTCATGCATTGGCACCAACTTTCTATTAATTTTTGGAACAATAATAATATAAGCCTTGAACCGATTTCTACACATTCACTAAAAACGGGGATAGAATATGAAATTAGACTTTGGAAACTTAGTAGATAAAGACACAACACAAAATTGCCATAAAACGCCGTATTTCTGGTGATCATTCCAACTCTAAAAAAACATAATAAAAAGTAGTTGCTTTCCAATTGCTTTCCAAAAGAGGACGAATCTGTAATGGATTTGGACCTCTTTTTTTGTGAATATGTATAATAGGACTTATCTTAACTATGTAAGGAGCAGCAAGATGGCTACATTTAATCAATTAATTGATCAAATTAATAATAATTTGACCAATCAACGAGATCGAGGAACCGCCTTCGAAAAGATGGTCGTTTCTTATCTGAAGAACGAACCAACCTATAAAAACAAATACAGTGATGTCTGGATGCTAAGTGAAGTGCCAGCAGAGTACAATATCTCCCGGCAAGATACCGGGGTTGATATTGTCGCCAAAGACCGTAACACCGGTAAATTAACGGCTGTTCAAGCTAAATTTTATAAAAATAAGGTTGGCAAGGGAACAATCAATTCTTTCATTGCGGAAGCAGCTAAAGACTACTACGCTGACGGGATCATCGTTTCGACCATCGATAAGTGGAACCGGAACGCTGAAAAATCTCTGGAAGACCTGTCCAAGCCAATTGCTCGGATTGGAATTTCTCAACTAGAAAACGCCGATATCGACTGGAATTTATTCGACTTTGGATCTGATAACGAAAATATTCAAAAGG
>NZ_BAABMI010000080.1:0-13275 GCF_054785195.1 Secundilactobacillus muriivasis
CGCCTGTATCACCAGTTACGGCAAGATTTCCATTTGAAATCACAACTGGCTCAATCAGTCGTTCGCACAGTAATGGCACGTTATAAAGCCGTTGAAACCCAATTAGGTGACCAACCTTACTGCTACCCAACTGGCAAAAAGCTACCAAATGGCCGGCCAGAACTAGTTTGGGTCCATCGTGATTGTCAGTGGTTATGGCAACCCATTAATTTTTCCCAACCGCAAGCTGATTTACAGCGGGGCCGTGATTGGTCGTTTTTGAGTAATGGTGACTTATCCATCAACACGTTGGAAAAGCGTATTCGGGTTACCCCAGTTTGCCACGGTTTACAGGAATATCTAGCTAGTGAACCCATTACTAGTGCTGGTCACGGTTTTGAACAGTATCTAGATGGCACTTGGAAATTTGGTGTGGCTAAAGTCTTACACATTCGCGGTAAATGGTACCTGCATATTGCCATGACCAAGGACGCTGACGAGCTTCAATTGTCCAAGAACCCGAAAGTCGTTGGCATTGACCGTGGACTACGTTTTTTAATCACTACTTATGATCATCAACAACAAACGATTTTCGTTTCGGGTAAAACCGTTCAGCGCAAGCGAGCGAAATTTAAGGAAACTCGTGAAGCACTTCAACGCAAAGGAACTAAATCAGCCCGGCGTCGTTTAAAGAAAATTGGAAATCGAGAGAACCGCTGGATGACAGATGTGAATCACTGCCTATCTAAGACACTCGTTACGACGTATGGTACAGATACCTTATTCGTGTTGGAAGATTTAACCGGTGTTAGCTTTAACCGCGATGATTTACCTAAAGCCTTACGAAACGATAATAGCTCGTGGGCCTTTTATCAACTTGAAATGATGTTGAACTATAAAGCTCACCGTCAAGGAAGTCTCGTCTTAAAAGTACCCGCTAACTTTACTAGCCAACGTTGTCCTAAATGCAAAATAATCAATAAAGAAAATCGAGATCATCAATACCATCAGTATCAATGCGCTGATTGCGGCTATTGCTCTAATGATGATCGAGTTGGGGCGATGAATATCCAGACACTGGGGCAGCGTTACATTGCTGGTAATACTAAGCCGAGGTTTAAAAAGCCATAATTAACCAAAACAACAGTTGCTTAGCAAGACTTCGCAATTAAACGGGCGTCGTCAACCGTCCGATATGATGTAGTCACTTTGGGAAGGGAGTATCAGGTAACTGATATGTTTGACCACCGCGGGAAGTTACCGCGTGAGCTACAAGCCCCTTATTTTAATAATGGGTGTGTTGACCCGTTATCCCTCATTTAGCTATAAAGTCATGGGTCTATTATAAGCTATTTCACCTCACTTTGGCGAGATGGTTGCCTTTTGCAAACGCAATAACTGCCAGAAGTTAGTTTGAACCCCACAACTGGTTTGAAAAATGCTATGATGAACGTAATCATCACTTAAGGAGCTGGTGCTAGTGTCACCCATTTTTTTAAGTAGCTTAAGTATCCCACTCGCGTCACTGATCATTCTGGCCGGATTTATCCTGACCGGTGTTTCGGAGACTCAAAACGGGATTATCGCTCGGCGCAGCATGATTACAGTCGGCCTCTTGCTGACCCTGATTGGCAGCATCTGGCTTGGAATCGCGATTGAATCCAGTACAATTGCCCCACTAATTCACTAATGGGCGTATAATAGAATTATCGTAGGTTTACTAATCATTTGGCACATGCATTGAAACTGCCTAATGGCTGAGAAAATGAGAATGATGAGGTGTTCATTGTGGAAAGTACGACTGTTAAAGTAGTGTCTCCAAACGGATTTACGGGTGATACCGTTAACCAATTGACCAACGAATTATCGAAGTTTAAAACCAAAATCATGTTGAAGTATCAGGGCACGACGACCATTGCCAATAGCAGTTTGGGTGTAATGAGTCTCGGTGTTCCAGCCGATGCGACCATTCAAATCAGTGTTGATGGCACCGCCGAAGACTTACAGGCGGTTGTCGAGGCACTGGTTGCTGGCAAGTTTGTTACAACGCTGTAAACTCATTTGATTGTTGAAGTCAACGCTATCACGTCATAGCGTTGGCTTTTTTGCGTTTGTGATGGCCGTTAACCCCTCTTTAATTTGTGAGTGCGTTAAATCGCCATTTAAAATCGTAAACTTTTCTTAAGATTGTAATATACATAATCTTGATAAATCAGCTTTTTATCGTCATCAAATTGTGATGTTTTCGTCACATTTGTCAGCGCATCGTTACACTGCCGTAACCACGACTGTGTTACACTTACACCAGTATTTTGATGTTGAAATGACCCGCCTAGTCTCAACTGGTCATTTCGTTTATCCATTAACTATGATTATTGGGGAGCAGATTATGATGAAAATTTCAAAGCCCTTATTATTAGGCGCCCTTACTGTTGGGGCCGTTTTTTTAGGCACCAGCAATGGCGCACAAGCTTCGTTAACGCCTTCAAGTAGTCAACCACGAACTGATATGGTTGATCTATCTAGTTGGCAAGCTAACCTAAGTAGCAGCGATTATCAAACGATGGCAGATGCTGGCGTCAAAGCCGTCGCAATTAAAGCCTCCGAAGGTACAACGTACACCAACGGCATTCTTGCTAAACAAGTTCAGTACGCTCAAAATGCTGGTCTCGCCGTCAACTATTACCATTTCGCTCGTTTCACAACGACCGCTGAAGCGCAAGCCGAGGCCCAAACCTTTATCAAGGCCGTTCAATCCGTTACCGACGCCAAGAACATGGTGATGGTGGTCGACTTTGAGGCCAGCAACTTTCAAAATCTATCCAAAGCGACCAACAACCAAAACTTGGCAGCTTTCGATGAAACGTTAGCTGCGGCTGGTTACCAAAAAACTGACCTCTACACGATGGCAAGTTGGATTGGCCGTTACATTGATACCAATGCTTCTAATAAAGGGTGGTTGGCACAATGGCCATCCAATCCAAGTGGCGATGCCTATCCAAGTGCTAACGCCTGGCAATGGGCCAGCGACTACCGGTTCTCCGGCGAATCACAGGATCTTGATGTGAGCCAACTGAACAACGATTTTTACTTGAACGGTGCTAGCACCGCAACCTCAACGCCATCTTCAAATGCCTCAACCCCATCAACGAGTTCGCAGGCAAGTGGCAGTGATTCGGGATCGACCGAAACGCCAACAACGACAATCGTTAAGGTGCCCACAACGACATCGACTTATTCTAAGGCTCGTTCGGATTCAGTTAAACTGATCTGGCGTGCTAAAATGGGCCGTCACGCCTACCACACCACTTCGGGTGCCCGCTACTCAAAGCACCTTGGTACGCGTTATGCATCAATGAGCAACTTACCAAACACCACGTGGTACACCAACTATCACGAAAAACTTTACAATAAGAAAAAGGGAACGTCTGCCATCTACTACCACATTGTGAGTGGCAATGGCAAACATGCCGGTTGGATCTGGCGCGGTTACTTGCACGCAGGCGTGAACCCGAACGCTTAATCTTAGCATCACTAATTGTTCAATTGAAAAAGCACCCACCTTTCACACTTCGAAAGTTGGGTGCTTTTTCAATTAAATCGGTTGATACATTCGGTCATTCTACTAGCCAGCATCCTGATTAACGTTAGACACTCAAATTGCTATCCATTCAAGTCTAGTTCATCATTAACTCATTTAAACGTTTTATATAGCTTTTTGCATTATACAAAATACACCTGATTTTACCAAAAAATTATCAACAACCCCAATTCGGCGTATACTAAGCTTAAGGAGGTCCTCACTATGACCGAAAAATCATCTGAACCTTATCAACCAACGTTTAAGAAAATCAAACGCGGCATCCAAGGATCATGTCCTCAGTGTCACCGACCCATGACCATTTATTACGGGATGAACCACTGCCCATCTTGTGGTAACTTTTTTAAATCAAACTTCATCGTTAAATAATCAATAACCTGAAAAAACCGCCACGCTATTGACTACTTCAGCGTGGCGGTTGCTTCATTTATTGACCTCATATTATTGATCAGTTGCGTCCTCACTGTCAACAACTAAAACCCGTTCCTTAGCGTTACGAACGACGTAAGCCGTTGTGGAACCAAGTAATAACCGGTTAATGGCATCCGCCCCCGATTTACCAATCACGATCAACTCAATATCGTGTTCGTTGGCATATTTCACGATTTCGTGTTTAGGGCTACCCGATTCTACCACGGTCGTTGCAATGACTCCCGCAGCTTCTACCTGCCGTTTAATCTCTTCTAAGACCTGCTGGGCTTGTTTCGTTAGTTCACCTGATAAATCGTACGGGATACTTCCAGAGGCAACAATAACGCGTCCTTGGTCAACGACGGCCATTAAGGTCAACGTTGAACCGAAGTACCGGCTGATTTGAATGGCTTCTTGCAGTGCTGATTGCGCGTTATCACTACCGTCTAGTGGCACCAAAATTTGCTGATACATGCGAGATGCTCCTTTCTCTCGTTAGCAACTTCTACTTATTTGTAGTATGCCGGAAATTGAAGTTGGACGCAACTAATGTGCATTTAAACAAAATGTGGTGTATTCGAAGCGGAGATACCACCGGTTAGCGTAACCTGATGGCTGCCATGTGAGACGCGTAAGGAATATTTACCCGGTCGTAACTCGTATGACTGCACCGTATGCCCGTTCGTCACAACGCCGCGTTTAACCAGTTGCCCTGCTCGATAGATACCGTAATGGAAATGATACCGACTTGGCTGCATATCTGCTTGATATGCCGTTAATACCACGTGCAACTTGCGATGATGGCGAACCGTGACGCGTCGAGTCGTTTGCGTCGCATGCTGAGATGATTGCAAACTGGAAGTTAGACGGGTTGCCGCTTGGCTTGGAACTGCCCGTTCACTTGTCAGGGACCCCAATAACACCCATCCGACTACCAGTAATTGAATCATCCGCATTAATTTCACGCTCGCATCCCCCTTTTACAAATTATGCCTAGTGTACAGGACGCGAATTAACAACGTGTAACAATCAGGTCACAATTCATCACTATTTAGTAACAAAATATTTCAGTGATTTCTAATGTTTCTGCTGTTTTTCACGATTTCGTCACTTTCTGCTGGTAATTACGCAGTGAGTACGATAACCTAGTGAAGTGAATTTTTTAAAGGAGTTGAATTTTTTGAAATTACAACAAGCAACCCACGCTGATTTAGATACCATTATTGATATTTTAAGCGATGGCAGTAACCAACTCGCCGAATCCGGCGTTGATCAATGGCAAGGCGATTATCCATCTCGAGACCAAATCAACTACGATATTGACCACGGCTTTGCCTACCTCGCAAACTCTGATGATGCCGAGACCGTTGGCGCCTTAGCCGTCGTGAACGCCCCCGATCCTTCCTACGATACAATGACTGGTACTTGGTTATTAGATTCGAATGCCTACATCGTCATTCATCGGGTGGCAATCCACTCTAACCACGCCGGTAACGGTTACGCAACGCAACTATTCGAAGCCGTTATCCACCACGTTATTGATGAACACCCTGAGATTCAAAGCATCCGCATCGATACTCACGCTGATAACAAGCCCATGCAACACTTGATTGCTAAAATGGGCTTCACTAAGGTTGGTGAGATTCACGGTGTTTATCACCCTGCTGATGTGAGTTACGTTTACGAAATGTTGCCACACGCTGGTCAACATTCACATCCACAAGCAAGCTAATTTAATTGATACTGTTAACAGGCCATCTCAAATTGAGGTGGCCTGTTTTGTATTTTGTTTTAACCCGATTCAAATATACAGACTCGTTCTCAGCAACCACTTATTTTTTGGAAGATAAAATTTATAAATTATTTTTATTATCGTTAATAAACTAACTTATATAATTAGATATATCTTGGTACATTTTTCATATTGTGATTAGTTGAGCTTTCAAGTTTTGTTAAATACAGATTTGCAACAATTTAATTGCATTTGTAACACGCTGGTAATACGGCATTTAGTTGATTTTTCAACTAAATAAAAAAGAGCTTATCCCCCGATTGAGATAATCCCCTTAAGTAGTTGTGAAATGTTACACTTTGAAAGGAAGTGTATGCTGTATTCTATATCGCCTAATAAATTTTGTAAAGCGCTTTCAGAGAAGTTTTTTGATTTGTTCGATAAATTTATACATTTATGCGACTATTTTGTGCTTTCCCTCAATTAGATATAATTAGAGCGGTCCAATTTCCAAATTGGGATAACTCTAGGTATGAACAAACCTATCGAGCCGAGACTACGCTTCCTCTAAGAATAAAGCCGTTATTTCCTCGATCAACTTGCTTTGATCATTTCGTCGTACTTGGCGTTGATAGGCGTAGGCATCACTTTTCAGCATCGCAATCAGCATATCTGCCCGAAACTGACAACGCTGTAGCGCCAACTGGGGTAAATTCTCGTGTAGCACCTGAGCGAACACCGCAACAACGTCTTGATAATTGTCACTTGAGTAAAAGTAACTCTCGCTAGCCGTTTCACTACCTGCATCCACATTCTTCAACAATTCTTGATTATTCTCACGAAAATGCAGATAACTTTCTAAAACAAACTGAAACTGTACTTTCGGTGCCGATGAATTAGTGTCTAAGTACTGACGACTATCTACCACAAAGGTCGTCAAATCATCATAGACCAGCGCCATACACAGCATTGATTTATTTGCGTAGTGCCGATTAAGATTCCCACACCAATCCCTAACGTTTTAGCAAGCTATTAACCAGTAGCATTGCTTGGTCAGTTGGCGTCACATTAATGATTGGCGGGATTGCCGGTCCATTATCACCCCACTGGTGTTGACAAGGATCAATCTACGAAAGTTAGATCAGCTATTAGGGATTTTCCTTGGTATCGTGGTTGTTAATCTTGGTGTTAAGATGTTGCTAACTGTGTATTTCCATTTAAACAGCACGTAGATTTTCATCACCATGCCACTTTATGCTAAAAAAATTTCAGCGCATCCTATCTTGCATATCTATTTCAATTTAGCAAAGGTTTTCGTTGATAACGCTTGTAATTTTGCATGATTTTGGTATAATTATCTATTGTTATGGAGAGTTGGCAGAGTGGTAATGCACCGGACTCGAAATCCGGCGAACCGGCTAATACCGGCGCGCAGGTTCAAATCCTGTACTCTCCTTAGAGGAATCCAATTAGCTCACAATGGCTATCAACTTACTAGCTGTTGTGGGCTTTTCTTTTTGAAAAATCTAGTTGGTTTCGATTATCTAAGCCATTTACCCACCTAAATCAATGAATATTCAATTTCAAGGCTTAGCTGTTGTGATACTGGTAATCACAGTCTACCAAACTAGACCTCCTTATTATTAGATTCAATAAAAATCTTTAGTAGTTTTATACAACGATTACAAGCACTTTCGTATAACATCATCTCAATCTCAAAAAAATAGCGTCGTGAATCTTGAATTAGATTCACAACGCTATTTTATTTTTGAAGTTCAACACATTCGTTTTTCGCGCGTAGTTTAATATTCCATCAAACTAAAAATATCGTACCCTTTAATCTTGTCGCGTCCGTTCAAGTCCTTCAATTCAATCATGAAGGCTGTTCCGACGACGACTCCGCCAAGGGCTTCGACTAACTTAATGGTTGCGCTAATGGTCCCACCAGTTGCTAACAGGTCATCCGTTACCAACACGCGTTGGCCTGGCTTGATGGCGTCCTTATGCAGGTAAAGTGCTGATTCACCATATTCTAGCTCGTAGGTTGCTTTAACCGTTTCACGAGGTAACTTACCCTCTTTACGAGCAGGCGCAAACCCAACGCCTAATTCATAGGCTACTGGACAGCCCACGATAAACCCACGCGCTTCTGGTCCAACGATCATTTCAACGTCCTTGCTGCGGGCATAGTCCACCAGCAGATCCGTTGCGTAACGGTAGGCTTCACCGTTTGCCATCAATGGGGAAATATCCCGGAACATTACGCCGGGTTCTGGGTAATTCGGCACGGTTGCAATGTAGTCTCTTAAATCAAGTGTCATTATTAGTAGCTCCTTTATTCATCCTCGAGATAACTCGAGATCAACTGTTTCAAATCCGCTGTTTCACTATACAGCAATTGTTTCTCAGTTTCAATTTGAGTTTGTCGCTGTTCGTAACTTGGTGCGCTCTCAATCGCATGATGGGCAGGTGAAGCAACGGGATTCATCACCCCGTGTTCAATGGTCACAAACTGTAATTCCGTAAAAATCTGCAGCATGAGGACCAATTGTGGCGTTTTGAGCCGCAAATACGTGGCGAGTTCACCCAATCGATGCGCCACATCGACGTTTTGGTGCGTTTGCACGAACTTAAACAGTTTAGCATACTCTGCTCGATCTGGCATCCCTAACAAGTAGTGACTTTCTTTCAGGTAGAAGTACACCACGATTTGATCTGCCGAAACCGCGGTCAGTGCAGTCTGCAAATCCGTTAACGTTGCGGGACAATCGACCAAGTATAACGTTGTGGCGTGTTGCTTCGTTAACCGGTCGGCATCGCTTAACAACCAACTCGTTGCCGTTGGTGGTAGCTGAGGTTGAAGTTGCTTATAGAGCCGTTCGTTGAAGAAGACATAGGTGCCCTCTGAATCAGCAAACATCGACCGTCTGAGGGATTGTGTCCGCTGATCTTCAACAATGATGCCAGAGATCGCAATGTCTTTGACCATTAATTGAAGCAACGTTCGACCCTGCCAAACGTTCACGTCGATTTGACCAACCAGTTGGACCTGATCCGCAGCGCTCTGCAGTGTCGGTGCCAGCGCTCCCTGCCCAAAACCAATGGCGTTTAACGTTTGGCCAGCATCCGCTACTTGAAACTTCAGGTGTTTACCATCCGCCCCGATTGCCTTCACATTTTGAACTTGTTCAGGTTTAAAGACAAATAACGGTACCGGATTATCCGTCCCAAATGGTGCTAATTGGCGGAGCTGTTCGTAAAGCGGCATCGTCACTTGGTCAGTCGTTAACTGGGTTGCAATCGGTAGCTGAACCTTCGGCTGATCCGTTAAGTGCTGATCTTGGGCCGCTTGATCAAAGGCCGCCTGCAATGCCGTCAGTTGGTCCGCCTTAGCGGTCATCCCAACTGCGGCCGCATGTCCACCGAAGTTGACTAGCAGGTCACGGTGGGCATCAAAGGCTTCAAATAAGTTAAAGCCCTCAACGCTTCGACCAGACCCCTTCGCTGTGCCATGGTCAGTTTTAACATCCAGCACAACCGTCGGCTTACCCGTGGCTTCAACCACCTTACTAGCCACGATTCCTAAAACACCTTCGTGCCAACCAGTTCCCGTAATAATCAACGCCGGGTGGTCACGATGCTGTTCATCTCGAGCCTGCGCTAACGCAACATCACTAATATCGGCGACTAATTTTTGGCGATACTTGTTTTGCTTTTCAGTCAACTCAGCCAATTGTTCAGCCCGTTGGTCATCTCCGGTCGTCAAAAGTTCAACTGCCGGCGCCGCGTCATCTAAGCGGCCTAACGCGTTTAAACGAGGGGCAATCCCAAAACCAATCGATTGTTCATCTAATTGTTCTGGATCGATGCCGGCCGCTTTGATCAAAGCAATTAAGCCAAAGCGGTCCGTTTGTTTCAGCATTTGAAGACCAGCAGTCACTAAGACCCGGTTTTCGTCAACTAACGGGACTAAATCGGCAACCGTCCCGATTGCCGCCAAGTCCAACAATTCTTGTGGCACTTCTTCCAAAATCGCACCGGCAACCTTAAATGCCACCCCAGCACCAGAGAGGCCACCAAACGCATAATCACCTTCTGGATGACGCGGATGGATCACCGCGTAAGCGTCAGGTAACGTTTCTGGCAGCTCATGGTGATCCGTTACGACAACATCCACGCCAAGCTCATTCGCTCGTTGAATAGCATCGTGGCCGGAAACGCCGTTATCACAAGTCACGATTAGTTTTGTACCGGCCTTGATCAACCGTTCAAACGCATCCACGTTGGGCCCGTAACCGTCCACAAACCGGTTGGGGATAAAGTAGTCAACATTGGCACCAATTTGGTTCAATGTATCATACAAAATCGCCGTACTCGTGACGCCATCGGCATCATAATCACCGTAGATCGTAATCTGGTCGCCAGCGATGATCGCCTCTTGAATTCGGTCAATTCCCTTTTGCATATCATGCATACTGAAGGGATCATGGAGCTGCGATAAGTCCGGCTTTAAAAACTGCGTGATTGTTTCCGCCGTGTCGTATCCGCGATTAACCAGAATTTGGGTGACCATCGGATCAAGCGATAATTCAGACGCTAACGTTTTCGCTGCTTCACCGGGTTCATCAACCCGTTTGATTTGCCAATCATAATGTGCGCTAATCACGGTTGGGCCTCCTTATCATCGCTGTCAACAGGTGTTACTTCGGCGTCAATTGGTGTAAGTTGCTGCTTCAGCCGAGCATTTTCCGCCTGCAGACTTGCCAGTTCAGCAGCCTGCTTCTTCGCATCACGCTTGGCTTGAACGGACGTTAACGTTGCAAATAAGAACATTAACAGGGCGCCAAGAAACACTGCGACCAATAGAATCAACACCAGTGGCCAAGTCACGACCGTAAAGCCAAAGTGAATCGGGACAGCCGTCGTGTTCATCACTGAAAAAATTGCAATCAAAATCACCAGCAAGATACCGATGATCACACTTCCTTGCCGTTTCAATCGAACCCCTCCTCCAGGATTATTCCCGTTCTTTATCAAACGGAATATCGATTAAATCAAAATCCTTCACAACCTTGGTGTTTTCAAACACCGTTTGGGCTTGTAATTCTAGATCATGCGCCAATTTACCATTGTATCGGGCGGAAATATGGTTTAACAGCAACCGGCCAACACCTGAATCTTTTGCAATGTGAGCCGCTTGTAAATTAGTAGAATGGTAGTAGTTTCGTGCTAAAGTTGCTTCATCCCGTGCAAAGGTACTTTCATGAACCAACACATCAGCATGGTTGGCTAACTTGTAACTGTTTGCCGTTTTCCGGGTATCGCCTAAAATTGTGACGGTCCGGCCCTTTTGTGCGTGGCCAATATAGTCTTTGCCGTTAACCGTTCGACCGTCTGGTAAAGTCACTGTCTTACCAGCCTTAAGTTGACCGTAGAGTGGTCCAGATGGAATATTATCCGCCCGTAATTGATCCACCATCAGTTCGCCTTGATGGTCATGTTCAACCACCCGGTAGCCAAAACATTCGATTTTGTGATCGAGGTGTTCCGCATACACCGTAAACTTATCATCGTGATAAATCTCGCCGCCATCACTTAATTCAACGAATTCAATAAAGTAGGATAGCTTAGTTTCGGAAACCTTCAAACTCGTTAACACAAAGTTACGAATGCCCTTGGGACCATAAATGGTCAATTTACCACTACCACCTTGATTTGACCGGCTACTCAGTAAGCCTGGTAAGCCAAAAATATGGTCACCGTGTAAGTGGGTAATGAAAATTTTATCGATTTTACGTGGTTTGATCGTTGTTCTTAAAATTTGGTGTTGCGTGCCTTCACCGGCATCAAATAGCCAGATTGAATTGCGCTCCTCAAGCAGTTTCAAAGCCAGGCTACTAACGTTTCTAAACTTCCCTGGTGACCCAGCACCAGTTCCTAAAAATTCAATTTGCATGTTCGTCGTCCTTTTCTAAATCAAGGGTCCTCGTGACCCTTGATTGCGCTGATGATGCTTCAAAAACCGTCAATGCTAACCTTAATATTGTAGCATAATATCACCGAATCATGATGGAGAGCTTTCGGCAATCTAACTAACTGTTGATTAAAAAACAAGCAAAAACCATCATACCAGTATTTTAGAACCGGGACAATAGTCATTGCGCTGCAGTCTCATTATCTCCTATTTGTCACGGTCTTCGATTCAATCGTCATTCCCCATCATGCTTTTCAATTTGGTAGGCGCGCCACTTAATCTGCGGTATAATTTAACTAGCTTTTAGTTAAAGGAGGCTTCACCATGCAGCTGGGTGAATTATTGACCCTTTTAGCACCACTTGACCCCCAACTTCAATTTGGCATGGAAGCCAAACCGCCAACGCCGATCACGGCCGTTATTCCAACCGATTCACGGCTTATTTTAGCTACTGAATCCGGCACCCCGTTATCAATCAACCAGTTTCGAACGCTTGTTGCTGAAGCTGACCCTCAACTCACAGTGCAAACTGCGCAACATGACCGGTTATTTGGATTTCGCCAGTCCCAGCGTTGGTTACTATTTAAGTAATCCGTAACATTATCTTTTAGGAGGTCTACCATGAAACGTCCAAAAACAGCCCTAGTCAGCCTTTTGCTCATCGGGGTTATCCTGACCGGTTGTGGTTCTTCAACCGGCTCTAAGTCCTCAAAATCAGCCAATTCAACGGCAACTAGTTCTTCAAGCACGACTTCACGTAAAACACCGGAAAGTGCTGCCAATCAGCAAGCCACCATGAAACCGTACAGTGTGCCAAAAGCTGATCGTCAAAGTCAGCAATATCAAAAATCCGGTGTCCTGTCGCTTCCAGGTGAATTTTCGTACGATCGCGTTGGTACTAAACTCCAGCTGGTCCAAAAACACACCTACAAACAGCAGACATCAACCACCGGCCTCCGCTACCGGGTCACAATAATTAAGACGATTAAAAATACCGCCAAGACAGCCGCCGCAAAATCAATGGCTGCTCAGGCCTTTAATATTCAACAGATTCCGAATCCTTACCGGACCGTCCAATTGACCTTTAACGTCACCAATTCACGTAATCAAACCGTCAAAATCGACGGAATCAAACAAATCACCATCAATAATAAAGGCACTGTCACCAGCGCAAGCGGTCTGAGCGATGCCAGTGCTGGTCAAAGTGTTGGCGCTCACCAAACTAAAACTTTTACCGCCATGGTATTGGCCGGTCCAGCAGATTACCGGGTAACGCACTTAAGCGTCGCCTTTTCTGGTAGTTACTCGACTAGTGGTGATACTTTGTCTAAGGCGCCTAGTGCGTTAGCATTGTCGTTGCAATAGACTAACAATCTACTCTGTCAAAAAACAAGTTACTGCTTAGCAGGTGACTTGTTTTTTTATTATCGTTTGTGTCCAGCGTAAGCATGTTTAGTTTGTGAAATAATTCTGGTTTTCTATTGTGGGAAGATGCCGCGGAAGGCTCCGGCGCTATGCGAGGCTGGAACGCAGTGGCGGGCCTACGAGCTAGGAACGGAAGAAGACCACTTCCGTGCC
>NZ_BAABMI010000081.1:0-12704 GCF_054785195.1 Secundilactobacillus muriivasis
TTTTTGCCCATTCCTAGCTCGTAGGCCCGCCACTGCGTTCCAGCCTCGCATAGCGCCGGAGCCTCCCGCGGCATTCTCCCACTATCAGAAAACCAGAATCACTGAACTTCACAAACTAAACATACTTACGCTGGACACAAACGACAGTAAAAAGTCCTAACGTAGTTCTCCGAAGTTTCTTGAAACCTAAGCGACTTTTCGTTTTAGCCATCCAAATTCTTTGGTATAATGGATAGTAATACACACTGGGATTGTGATCAGCAATTGATGCTGGTCATCATGACAGAATAAGGGAGCGACAACATTTGTTAATTGGCTTATATACACTGCTCATCGTGGGCTTAGTGATCGTTGATCAGTGGATCAAACACGCAATCGTCGCATCATTGGCGCTAGGGGCAACTCATTCGGTGATCCCCAACGTGCTGTCACTGACTTATCTTCGAAATGATGGTGCCGCATGGAGTATGCTGGCAGGGCAACAGTGGTTCTTTTATATTATTTCAATTGCGGCATTAGCTGTGTTGATTTGGTTTTTTGTGCGTTTTCGGCATAACTGGCACTATGAAGTTGGAATCGCCTTTATGATTGCCGGTACGATTGGCAATTTTATTGATCGGCTGATGAACGGGTTCGTGGTCGATATGTTCCAATTGGACTTTATCTCGTTTCCCATCTTTAACTTTGCGGATTCGTGTCTCACCATTGGTGTCATTTGTCTGATGTTGGCGTTGTTATTTGATGACCAATCGGAGGCGAAGACCCATGCCTGAAGTTCATGAATATCAGATCACAACTCAAAGTGGCCGATTAGACAAAGTATTATCGGAACTGATGCCCGAACAGAGTCGCTCGCAACTCAAAAACGCGATCGATGAACAGCGCGTGCTGGTTAACGATCAGCTTGAAAAGCCGAAGTATAAGGTGCAAGCGGGTGACAAAGTGACGGTAACGATTCCGGATCCAGTAGCTTTAGATTTGGAACCGGAAAATATCCCACTTGATATTGTTTACGAAGACGATGACGTGATCGTGGTCGACAAGCCAGCCGGGATGGTGGTGCATCCGTCTCCTGGCCATCCAGACCACACACTCGTGAATGCGTTACTTTATCATTCACCACTTTCAACGATTAACGGTACTTTTCGACCCGGAATCGTTCATCGAATCGACAAGGATACTTCAGGATTATTGATGGTCGCCAAGAATGATCACGCGCACCGTAGTTTAGCGCAACAGCTAAAGGATAAGACGAATTTACGAGAGTATCTGGCGTTGGTTCACGGTAATCTTAAGGATGATACCGGCACGATTGACGCCCCAATTGGCCGATCGTTAAAGGATCGAAAGCGGCAGGCCATCGTTGCCGATGGGCGACATGCGGTGACACATTATCAGGTGTTGGAACGCTATGGCGATTATACGTTGATCTCCTGCTGGCTGGAAACGGGACGGACGCATCAGATTCGGGTGCATATGAAATCGATTGGCCATCCGCTTGCGGGTGATCCACTTTACGGGCCACGGAAAACAATCAGTGGTTCGGGGCAATTTTTACATGCCCGGAAACTAGGGTTCAAACATCCGGTCAGTGGTAAGCAGCTTGTGTTTGAAACGCCGCTTCCATCCGATTTCAAACAGGTGATCAAACGACTACGGTCACAGCATCCCGGGTATACAGTCGTTAAACCGGGGTGGGATGAAAACGAATCCCTTTAGTCGAGTGGCTAGTTGACAACCCCTGTTAAATTACCTATTCTAAAGCTAATGCAATCATTCAGTATTACGCGATTAGGGCAAGATGCCACTAATCAGCCATTCATTTAAAAATAAACTAGGAGGCAACTCATGACCAAAGTAGTTGTAGACGCAATGGCAATGCAACGGGCCTTGACCCGGATCACTTACGAAATTATTGAACACAATAAGGGGATCGATGGCCTTGTCATTTTGGGCATTAAGACCCGGGGCATTTACTTGGCCCAACGCATCGCCAATCGCTTAAAGCAGTTAGAAAATGCCACGGTACCAGTTGGTGAACTCGACGTGACCAAATACCGGGATGATATCGAACACGATAGCACCGAAAATGATCCGCAAGTTACGGTTTCTAAAATCGACTTTCCGTTAACTGACAAGAAGGTGATTTTAGTGGACGACGTGCTTTACACCGGTCGAACGATTCGGGCAGCAATGAGTGCCATTATGGACCTTGGCCGACCAAAACAAATTAACTTAGCGGTTTTAGTTGATCGTGGCCACCGAGAACTCCCGATTCGAGCAGACTTTGTCGGCAAAAACATTCCGAGTTCTCAAAGCGAACGGATTCGCGTTGCGGTGACGGAAATTGATGGGCATGATAGCGTCGAAATCATTGATAGATAGTATCGACTGTAACAGAGATTGGATTGATGGCAGATGACACAACGATTTTTAATTTTAGAAGACGGCTCGGCATTTGCGGGTGAAGGCTTCGGTGCTGGTGCAACGACGACTGGTGAATTAGTCTTCAATACCAGCATGCTGGGTTATCAAGAAATTGTCACGAATCAGGTGTACCATAACCAGATCATTGTGTTCTCGCAGCCAATTATCGGGAGCATTGGGATCGCACACGATGGTTATGAATCAATTTTACCGACGGCGAAGGGCATGGTTGTCCGGGATGTGTCGGCGATTTCTAAAAACCGCCAACGGTCTTTGTCGCTCGATCAGTTTTTAAAACAACATAATATTCCGGGAATCAGTGGTATTGATACCCGACACTTGGTTCGACTGATTCAGCAAAAAGGAACCATGAAGGGGAGTATCGTGGACGTTGCCGATGATCATGCATTTGATCAATTACACGCGACGGTATTGACCAATCAACAAGTGGCTCAGGTTGCAACACCGAGACCGTACCCGAACCCGAACCAGGGTGATAATGTCGTCGTGATTGATTTTGGCCTCAAACATGGAATTTTACGGCAACTGTCACGCCGCAACTGTAACGTGACCGTACTGCCTTGGGACACCGATGCCCAATCCGTGATCAACTTGGATCCAGATGGGGTCATTTTATCGACCGGTCCGGGGTCACCATTGGACCTCCCGGAAAGCGTTTTGGAAATGATTCGGGTGATTCAAGAACGCATTCCGTTGTTTGCGATTGGCTTGGGCCACGAACTGTTTGCACTTGCTAATGGGTCGGAGGTTAAAGCCTTGCCAGTGGCGCATCACGGTGCTAATCACCCAATTCGTAAAATTATCACGAATGAGATTATTTACGCCATGGAAGGTCAAGAGTACGTGGTGGATCCTGAGTCTATTAATCGAGACCGACTCATTACAACCTACGTTGATATTATTGATGGGAGCGTACAGGGATTACGGCACCGGGATTATCCGGCGTTTTCCGTTCAGTTTTTCCCAGACGGCGCGCCTGGACCAAATGATTCGGTTGATTTATTTGACGAATTTATGGAAATTATGGGAACACGGGAGGCTTAATGTCGATGGATAATGCCATTCAAAAAGTGCTGATTATCGGTGGGGGTCCCACTGAAATTGGCCACGAAACTGAACTGGATGCAGCCTGCGTTCAAATCATTCAAGCCTTTAAAAAAATGGGTGTTCGGCCCCTGTTAATTGATAATAATCCTTTTTCAGCGGCGTTAGAGAGTGTTCAGCCCACCAATATGTTTATTCAAACGGTGACAGCTGAAAACGTCCAACGAATCATCGAAAAAGAACAACCGGACGCCATTCTACCCACGGTAGGTGGCGTTTTGGCGATTAGCGTCATTCAAGAATTGCAAGAAACTGGGGTTCTAAGTGATAACGGCTGTCAGGTGTTGGGGATTCCAGGACAGTCCTTGATGGATGTGAATAACCCGGAACGAATCAACGCAGTGTTAGCGCACATGGGGTCACCGGTCATTGCGTCGGAAACGGTGGGCACGTTGGATGAAGCCGTGAACGTTGCCGCTCAGATCGGTTACCCAGTCATCGTGAAGCCAATTGCACCGAAAATCGATACTAACCGAATCTTATGTGATAATGAGGCCGATTTGATTGGCGCTGTCACGCGAGGCTTTCGTTGGTCACGCTTTAAACAGTGTGTGATCGAACAAAGTATTGTGGGTTATAAGGAAATTGAGTTAGTGACGGTTCGAGACGTTATGGGGACACAGGTCTTGATTGCGGGACTGGAAAACATTGACCCAATTGGGACCCACTCCGGCGATTCGATGGTGGTGGTCCCAACGTTGACGCTCAGCAACACGGAGTACGAAGAGTTGCGGGATGCCGCTTTTGCGATTAACGATCAGTTTGGCTTTACGGGGGTCGTGCATACGCACTTTGCGTTGCACGCTAATTTGGATCGGTATTACGTGACTAAAGTTACCCCATACAATGATCGGGGATCGTCGCTAGCTGCCTACGCGACCGGATATCCGATTGCGTACGTGGCAGCTAATTTGTATTTGAATCAAAAAGTGACGGATGTTCGGTTGCCGGATAACTACGAATTCCGGCAATCGGCGTTGCTGGAACCAACCTTAGACCACGTGATCGTGCGAATCCCAATCTGGCCGTTTGAGGACGTGCCAGAGGCTGATCAGCATTTAAACACGGTGATGAAATCAGTTGGGTCAACTGTTGGAGTCGGTCGAAGCACCGAAGAGGCCATTTTAAAGGCGTTGCGTTCGTCGCAATTTAGTCCGCAAGATGAACTCCCTTCGATGAGTGATTTGACTGATTCACAAATTATTTCACGACTGATCCATCCGCTTTCCAGTCGCATTTTGGTGCTGATTGAAGCGTTGCGGCGCGGTTATCAGGTCGATGAACTGACTGAACTGACTAAAATTGATGCCTTCTACTTTGATAAGCTTAAGCATATTCTTGAAATCGAAGAGGATATTAAGGCCGCACCACTATCAGCTGAGCAACTTAAGCGTGGCCGTTATTATGGCTTTGGTGATGGTATGATTGCGCGAATTTGGCACACCGATATTGATACGGTCCGCGAAATTGGCAAATCCAACTTGATTTTACCGACATATAAGGGCATCGAACCTAGTGCTGGCGAGTTGATCCAAACGCCATCAAGTTACTACAGTACGTTTGAAACGGAGAACGAAGCAACTCAGTTATCCGATAAAACGGTGCTTGTTTTGGGACGGGGCGGTAACCAATTGGGACCTAACGCGTCGGCTGACTACTTTACAACTGAAATGCTAAAGCAGTTGCGGCGTTCCGGTTATCGAACGGTTATTATGAACACCAATCCGAATGCGGGGTCACTGAGTCCGTTACTGACGGATAAACAAATCATTGATCCCGTTCAGTTAGGTGACGTGCTGAATGTGGTAGCACTTGAAAAGCCGGTGCTGATTTTTGTACCTGGAAACCGCCACTATTTAACCCGGGAACTGCGAAAGCGTGAGTTACCGGTTGCTGTTTTGCCGCCAGATCAGGAGAAACGAAGTGATTTGGTCAGTGACCATGCTGAAGTTGGGCTAGATTTGTTCGTCACCAAGGAACACATTGTACCGATTTTGGCGAGTGATCTTAAATCAGATCAGGGCATGGCCACCACTTTTGATCAAATTACAGTCACGAAAACACCGGCAACGTTGAACGATGGGCAGCTGGATCGCATCCTGAACCATGCCAACAACTATTTGAGCGTCCATCATCGAACTGGGGTCGTGCAGATGTTGTACACGATTGACCGAAATGGTGAGCCCAAGTTCGCTGGGATTCGACCAAGTCGGTTAACGACGATTGCTTTTTTGAATAAGGTGACCGGTATTAACTGGGTTCGGATGCTGGTGCGCCAAGCGTTAGGCGAAATTGATGAATCACTGATTCAAAAATTACCGCTGGATATTCGTTCTGATCGGGCGGCGCTTGTCCGTGGTACGTTCCCGTTCAAGCAACTGCAACTGACCGAACGACTTGGGTTAACGACTCAAGAAGTTGGGGCCTCGATTACGTTTGGGGTTGATGCGGCGTTGAGTGCGGATGAATAGCGTGCGTACCCGTTCATTAAATTAACAGTTTGTATATAGCAAAAAGGCCACCGTTCGAACGGTGGCCTTTTGGTCGTCTTTATTGTCGTTTGTGTCCAGCGTAAGTGTGCGGAGCGAGACGGGTTGAGAGCAGTGTGTAAGGTGAGTCCGGTGAAGGCGCCCGGGCTTGGCGGGTTTACTGGACTCACCTTACATGCAGCTCTCAGTCTCGCGCAGCACCATTCGGCGTGGTGGCCAGAAAGCGCGTGGTTGACAAGTTTCTACAACTTCAGGAACCCTAGAAATGACAGTTTAAGTGGCGCCGAATTTTGTAGCCTGAACGAGCGCTTTTCAATGCGGCTTTGGAGAGCGAAGCGATGACAAACAGCCAACACCCAAAGCGCACCCAACACTTACGCTGGACACAAACGACAGCAAAAAGCCCTGGAGAGATCTTCCCCAAGGCTTTCGTAGCTCTTTCGTAATTGAGTTGCAGTAAACAACCTATTTTTTAAGATGTGATTCAACTTCAGCACGATCAGGCGTTACAAACAAGGTCTTTTGACCCTCATAAATTACGTAACCAGGTTTAGTACCGTTGGGTTTCTTGATGCGCTTGACTTGAACATAGTCAACCGGCACCGAGCTCGACTGACGGGCTTTAGAGTAGTAGGCCGCAATGTTAGCCGCCTCCAACAGCGTTTCGTCAGATGGCGCATTATCATGAATAATGACGTGAGAGCCCGGCATGTCCTTCACATGCAACCAAACGTCGGTTTTAGCCGCACTGTGTAAGGTTAGTTTTTCGTTTTGCAAGTTGTTTTTACCAACTTCGATTGGGGTGCCATCACTGGCCACGAACTGTTCCGGTTTAGAGATTGGTTGCCGCTTCTTCTTAGCGTTCCGCCGGTGTTCGTGATCGCGTAAGTAACCGCCTTGTTGTAGCTCCAACTTAATATCGGTCAGGTCTTTTGGCGCTGCTAATTCGATTTGAGTAGCGATGTTTTCCAGATAGTTCACTTCAGCTTGAGTGATCGTCATTTGTTCCGTGACGTATTTGACCGACGCTTTAAGCTTGTTGTACTTTTTAAAATACTTCTGCGCGTTTTGCGACGGGCTAATTTGATTCGAGAGGCTGATTTTAAGTGGTTTCATCTCATCGTAGAAGTTCGGCAGTTCAATGCTGGTCATGCCACGAGTGACTTGTGATAAGTAGGTGGTGAGTAACTCACCCTTAATTCGGAAGTCATCCGCGTTTTCAGCTGAATCAAGACTCGCCTGCAACTTTTTGAGTTTCGTTTTATTCTTCTTCAACTCATTACGGACAACGTGAATCAAGGTACTTCCTTGTTGCTGGACGCGGTCTCGCTCGGCACGGTCCTGATAGTAGAAGTCTAAGAGTTCACTTAATGTATCGAATGATTGTTGAGTCGTTTCTGGTTGATTGTATGGAAAGGCGGAAAATTCAGTTTTGCCGTTTTCGTTGACCGTCAACGTTGGCTCTGGATGGTCAAAGCGCGCGAAGAATTCTCGAAACAACGCCTCGTAGTCGGTTGATTGGTGCAAATGACGAGCGAGTGCTAACGCCGTATCTTTACCGAGTCCTTGATAACGTTGCCGGAGTTGTTGTGCGAGTACCGCTTCGTTAGGATATTGTTGAACCAATGCGGTAAGTTGATCATCCGGGCCATCAAATGGGTTCAGCAGATCCTGTTTTGGTGGGTTGATATAGTGACCGCCAGGCAATAGCGTCCGGTAACGATTTTGGTCACTCCCAACGTGTTTAATGGTATCCAAAATCGTCATCGTTGCGGTATCGACCAGCATGACGTTACTGTGCCGGGCCATGATTTCAATGATCAATCGCAGCGCGACCTGATCACCTAACTCGTTACGACTGGTGAAATCCAAGTGAACGACCCGGTCATTTTGTGCTTGGCTGATACCAGTCAAAATTGCGCCACTCAGGTATTTACGCATCATCATGGTAAAGTTAGTTGGCGTTACCGGGTTAACGTAGGGAATGGCTGTGGTTTGCAGCCGGGCGAAGGTGGGGTTAGCTGATAACAGTAGGGGGTGACTCTTTCGATTAGCCCGAATCGTCAGAACAATTTCATTATCGTAAGGCTGATTGACTTTTGACACCCGACCACTGGCTAACTGCTGGTTAAGTTCAGTCACCATCGCGTGGGTAAACGTACCGTCAAATGACATGTGTTCACTTCCTTAAGTTTATTCAATACTTTCTTTTGGGACATACAAAGTCTAGTATAGCAGATACCCAGAACAGAGAGAAGCAGTTAGTCTGGACATTTTATTGATTCTGAATGGAATTGTAAAAAACAGTTAAATTTTAGCACTTCGTTGTCATCATGAGTTAAGTTTGGGGTTCTCGTAGCGTTTTAAAGCGCCAACATGTATAATACAACTAAGGATTTTAATTATGAAGGGATGACTGACGATGGATGATATATTGGAGAATCTGAGTGTGGCTGCTAAGACGTTGCAGAGTCGGACGAGTAAACTGACGAAACAGTATCGGGTTACGATTGCAGAGTGGAAACTCTTGCGCCAAATCAAACAAGGTGTCATTACACAAGATGCCATGGCTGAAGCGATGCAATTGGATAATTCAACGCTAAGTCGTCAGTTAAAAAACTTAACCGAAAAACAATTCACTTCAAAAACGGCAGTCGGTAAAGATCGCCGGCAATTAGAGTACGCCTTAACGCCAAGTGGCGAGGAGGCGTTGCTCAATATTGATAATGACTATGACGCGCTAACGGACGCAGTTTTTCACTACTGGCCAGAAGATGAGCAACAGATGATGAAAATCTTGTTAAAGCGATTAGCGCGCAGTATTGAACGTGCTAATTAGGAACGGCGAGACAATCTCATGGGCCGCTAATGGACACTGTTCCAAAAAACTGTTAGAATGTTAATCAAGCTAAAATTTGA
This sequence comes from Secundilactobacillus muriivasis, assembly GCF_054785195.1. NCBI lineage: Bacteria > Bacillati > Bacillota > Bacilli > Lactobacillales > Lactobacillaceae > Secundilactobacillus > Secundilactobacillus muriivasis. The sequence continues at coordinate 8,961 of NZ_BAABMI010000081.1, forward strand.
AAAAGAAACGGGTGTTTGCGATGAAAATAGCTGTGGTTACCGATAGTACCAGCTATTTGTCAGCAGAAGAATGTCAACGATACCACATTCACGTTGTCCCGATTCCAGTCATTATTGACGGACGGTCTTACAACGAAGGTGTCGATATTACAACGGAAGATTTTTGGGATAAACTTCGGACCTCAAAGTCGTTTCCTAGCACGTCACAACCACCACTGGGTGAGATGATTCAGCTTTACCAGCAATTGGGCGATGACGGTTACGATACCATTATTAGTATTCACTTGGCCAGCACGATTTCGGGTTTTGTTAATTCACTTCGTCAAGTCAATGAGCATCTAGAAAACACCCACGTGGTGGTCTATGATTCTCAAATTACCGTGAAGTTGATGGGCTATTTGGCCATCGAAGCAGCTAAGATGGCAGCTAAGGATGCGACAGTGGATGAGATTATCGCGCGATTGGACGCGGTTCGAGCCACCATTGATGAAGTTTTCATCGTGGATGACTTGCAGAACCTCGTTCGTGGCGGTCGTTTATCTAATGCGTCAGCCTTCATCGGCAGCTTATTGAAGATCAAACCACTTTTAACCTTCGACGAAACGAGCCATGAAATTGTGGCTTTTGAAAAGGTTCGGTCACGTAAAAAGGCCTTAGTTCGAGTAGAAGATATTTTCCAAGAAGCGTTGGATCAAGTTGACTATCCACTTCGAGCCATTGTGATCGATGGGAATGACCCCGAGGGTGGCGAAAACTGGTTGAAGCAGATTCAGACCAAGTTCCCCAATATTCCGATTGAACGCGGCTACTTCGGCCCAGTCATCGGGACGCACTTAGGTGAAAAATCCCTGGCGTTGGCTTGGATGTTGGATACTGACAAGGCTTAAATGAGAAGTTTGCTATTATTTGAATGATGACGCCTATTTTAGGCACCAGTTATCAATTGTTTAATTTGAACCACCTATGCAAAACTGCATAGGTGGTTTTTTAGGTTGCCGTTAATAACTTGTAATAAAGTAGTTAACTTTAGGCGCTATCTTGTAGGTCGATCAGGGGTTTGCGGTATAATAAGTTGAACTATCAAGTAATAACGGGAGGGATTGGTATCGCAACCGATACAAAGTTAAAACTAGCGCAGGCATTTAAAGCACTTTTGGAGACAATGCCACTTAACAAGGTCACCATCGATTTACTGACGCAACGCGCTGATGTAACCCGCAATACGTTCTACTATCACTTTGAGGATATTTACGCACTGCTGGAGTGGACGTTGCAGCATGACGTTTTAGATCAGTTAGCCCACTACCGCCAACTGAATACTTGGCAAGGCGGCTTAGACGTCGCTTTAGATTACATCGCTGATAATCGCCAGTTTTGCCGCCACCTTTTTCAATCGGTTGGGCGTGACTTGCTTGAACAGTCGCTCTACGCGATTTCCAGTGAAATGGTTGAAGGCGTGGTGCTGGATATTCAACCAGACGTGGCGCCATTTTTAAAAGATGCGATTACCAATTTTTACGGTTGGGCGTTGGTAATGCAGTTTGTGCAATGGTTGAACGCTGATTTGGCCGAACCGAAAGCCACCGTGATTCAACGAGTTGAGTTGATGTTAAACGGGTCGGTTGAATTAGCCCTGAAAAATGGGCAACAGCTCAGCCAGTTTGGACAAACCGACTAGATTGTCTATATCACAACAGTGCCTTGTATTTTATAATGTAAGCGTAAACAAAATATCAACCAAGGCGGGTGATCAACATGAAGCATCGTCATCATCAACACCTCATTCGACACTTGACGACCAGCCTATTGCTGACTGGTCTCATCGTGGGTGGCGCGGTTTATCATCACCGCCACTAATTAACTTAGTTTATCAGGGAGGTCATCTTTATGGTTAAAACAAAGGCAATTATGATTGGTGCTGGGCTGTCCAATATGGCAGCCGCCGTTTATTTAATTCAAGAAGCGCACTGGCACGGTGATCAAATTACGTTTTATGCGCTAGACGATCACGGTGCGAACGATGGTAGCGAAATGGATGACGCAAAGGACGATTACTGGAATGTCAATCACCCAATGGAAAATACTCGGGGGTACATCGCTCGAGGCGGGCGGATGTTGAACTACCGGACCTACGTTGACCTAATGGATCTGCTCGGTCGAGTCCCATCCGTAACTGAAGCCGGCTTAACGGCTGCAGAAGATACGCACGAATTTGACGCCGCTCACCGAACCTTTGATAAGGCGCGGTTACTTCAAGGTGGCAAAGGCATTATTGATGGTGGCAAGCTGGGTCTTAACAGTAAAGATCGTTCATTGTTAACAAAACTAGTTTTGATGCCTGACAAGGAAGAAACTCGGTTGGACAACGTCTCGATTGCCGAGTACTTTAAAGATGATCCCCATATCTTTCAGACTAACTTTTGGTACATGTGGGAAACCACTTTTGCGTTCCGGACGCAGAGTTCGGCGCAAGAGCTTCGTCGTTATATGCACCAGATGATTTATGAATTTACGCAAATTGAACACTTAGTGGGGGTTAATCGGACCCGGTATAACCAGTATGAAAGTATTATGTTGCCGCTGATCAACTACTTGAAGGATCAGGGATGTCAGTTTGTCATGAACCGCCGGGTAACCGATTGGCAATTCAAAGAAACGCCCATGCAAGATGAAATCACTGTCACCGGTTTGGAAATGACAAACGTGGATACGGATGAAACCGAAACGGTACCCGTGGATGATCAAACGGCCGTTATCTTTACGAACGGTTCAATTACCGATTCCGCTACTATTGGCGATTATGACACACCCGCACCAGAGAATCCGGATTATGGGGCAGCTGCAAGTTTGTGGAAGCGCGCCACTGAACGGTTCTATAATTTAGGCAATCCCGATAAGTTCTTCGCGGATCGAAACGCCAGTGAGTGGGTCAGCTTTACGTTAACCACGTCGAACCACTTATTGCTGAATGAAATCACGCGAATCACAACGCAGGTTCCCGGGAATGCGTTAAATTCGTTCCTGTCGACTCGACCAATTACACCATTAGGGCATAATGACGTCAATATGTCGATCGTGGTGCACCACCAACCTCACTTTACAACGCAAAAGCCAAATGAATCTGTTATCTGGGGTTACTTCCTATACCCACGGCGTCACGGTGAATTCATTGAAAAACCGTACATCGAAATGACCGGTAAGGAAATGGCCGAAGAATTAATTGGTCAGTTGTCCAAAGTTGATCCAGGTCCAGGTAATATTATGGATAAGAAGTCGGCCATTTTGGATAGCATTATCAACAATATTCCGGTTTATATGCCGTATGCGAGCGCGTTATTTAACAATCGAGCCAAGACGGATCGTCCGGAAGTAATTCCGGCTCACAGCACCAACTTGGCCTTCACGGGTGAGTTTGCTGAACAGCCTTACCAGATGATTTTTACCGAACAAAGTGCCGTTCGTTCTGGTGAAATTGCGGCCTACCACTTTACTGGCATTCCGATGGATCGGTTAGTTGATACACCACGGTATGATAAGGATTTGAAGACGTTGGCTAAGGCGACTAAGAAGATGTTTTCTTGAGTAGTTGATGTGAATTAAAATAGCGTTCCGACTCATGATGAGTTGGAACGCTATTTTGGTTACGTTTGTGTCCAGTGTAAGCATGCTTCTGTTCAGTTTGTGAAGTTTGATTTGCGTGAACTGTCGATTCCGGTAAGCGGCTAGGTTCCTGCTGTGGGGCCG
>NZ_BAABMI010000082.1:0-11890 GCF_054785195.1 Secundilactobacillus muriivasis
CTTCCACAATGTAACCCATGATTAACGCGCAAACGAAGCCAAATTTCACAAACTCCGTACACTTACGTTGGACACAAACGACAACAAACGCAAACGACAACAAACAAAAACACGTATACCAACCTAATTTTGATTGGCATGCGTGTTTTATTAATTAATACCCAGTAGCTGACGAGGTCGTGTAGTTACTGTTATCACCAGTACCCGTTGAGGTTGCGGTGAGTTTAGTTGAGTCTTTTAAGTTTAAGGTGCGACGAATGTGGTTCGACACAAGTTGTAATTCCTTCATAGTTGGAATCTGGTAGGAGATGCCATCGATCATTGCGTCTTGGCCTTGAAGGGTTTCAGACTTGATGTGGTGGGTGGCATCGCCGTACTTGGTTCGAACAGCAATCATGTCATCGAAGGACATGTCAGTTTTCATGTTGCCGTTAAGAGAGGTCAAAATTTGCTTGTAGCGGGTGATTGACGAAATGCCGACACCCTTGACCACTAATTTTTGAAGAACTTGACGTTGCCGTTTTTGCCGACCGTAGTCACCTAACGGATCATCGTAACGCATCCGGGAGTAGTCTAACGCTTGCTTCCCGTTTAAATGAATCTTTTGTCCCTTGACCACGTTCGCGTGACCATACTTGAAGGTCATGTTAGGGGTTAAGTCGATACCACCAACGGCATCAACCATCTTTTCGAGCCCACCCATGTTAACAATGGCGTAGTAGTCGATTGGAATATCAAGCAAGGTCTGAACCGTATCAACGGCCGTTGCCGGTCCACCGATCGTATAAGCGGCGTTGATCTTTTCGTAGCCTTGGGTATCGCCCTTAACTTGAACTCGAGTATCCCGGGGAATACTTGTGAGGTAAGCCGTTTGCTTTTGCGGGTTGATCGTTGCAACAATCAGGGTATCAGTTCGCCCGGTATCGCTTCGACCTAACGCGCCCGTGTCAGTCCCAAGTAGCAGAATTGAGAACGGCTTACCACTTGAAATCACTTTAGAGACGTTTCGTAACTTATTGACTTGACCTTGTTCATAGGTCTTGTCGAACGTGTTCTTGGCATCATTATAAACGTGATAACCGTAAGCGACGCCCCCCGTGACCAAGATTAAAACTACAATCAATAAGCTCCATAGTAGCCCGCGATGTCGTCTACGGGGTTTAAAGTGCTGGCGGTCACTCCGTCGGTAACCTGATTCAGGTTGGTTTTGATTTGAATTATTCGATGCCATAAATTTTCCTCGCCTTTGTAAAATCTTTTTGCATTATATGTCAAAATCGTTACATAAAGTTACAATCTAGTAAAGTTTAAACGGATTTTAACAAAATACAACCGTTCGTCTATCAACCACAACCGAGGAGATTTAGAGCAGGTGCAGTTAATTCCCTGTAACCAGCTAATTACTGGCGTTCCGGCCGTGTCAATAATGGCGTTTATTTTTCTAGTCTAACTGTACCATTACATCATAAAATAAGCGCGGCGTAAATAAAATTATCCAAAAAAACGGCCGGTTATGATTTTTTTAGGTCGATTTAAGGTCACTTTGCTACGGAAAGAAAGCGAGGTCAATCATCCATAAGATTAAAAATGAATGGGAATGACTTCATTTTAGTGGGGAAATTAGTTTATGTAAGCGGTTGTATTCTGAAAAGCCTGAAAAGTCCTGCCGTGATGTGCTATAATAAAAATTAATTTTTGATGTGAAAGGGGTGATTCAATTATGCTGCTGTTGTTCGCTCGGAGTGTGGCGGGCGTGGTCGAGATCCTGATCATGATTGCATTGGGATATTTGTTAACTAACCTTGGTTGGTTCAACGAGTCGGCTAGTAAGTTGATTGCCCGGTTGGTCACGCAGGTGGCTTTACCGGCATATATGGCGTACACCATCGTCAGTAAGTTCTCGTTTAACCGACTGATTGGTACGCTTCCCGATTTACGATTCCCAATTGTCTCAATGATGATCCTGTTCGTCGTTTCAATCATTGTAGCCAAAGTTTTACATATTAAGGAAAGCCACCGGGGGCTTTTTGAATCAATGTTTTTTAATTCCAATACGGTGTTTGTTGGCTTGCCAGTCAACGTCGCTTTATTCGGTGAAGCAAAGAGTTTGCCATACGTGCTCGTGTACTACATGGCCAACACAACCATTTTCTGGACGTTGGGGGTTTACTTGATTCAACGTGATGGCGAAGGGGATTACAAATTCAACCTGGGCCAAACCTTGAAAAAAGTGTTCTCGCCACCATTGCTTGGCTTCATGGTTGGGGTGGTCTTGGTGCTACTCAAAATCAAGCTGCCAAACTTCATCATGCAAGATTTGAACTACATTGGTGGGTTAACGGTGCCATTATCGATGATCTTCATTGGGATTGCGATCGCGAACGTGGATCTTCATGACCTGACGTTAAATCGTGGTAACTTGGGGATCTTGAGTGGTCGGTTCATTTTGGCGCCCATCTTGATGGCGTTGCTTGTGTTGCCGACACCAATGCCTGCCATGATGAAAAAAGTGTTCATCATTCAATCAGCCATGCCAGTCATGACAAACGCACCCGTTGTGTCGAAGTTATATGGCGCCGATTCCAGTTTTGCGGCGATCATGGTAACGGAAACCACGTTGATGAGTTTGATCGTTATTCCAATTTTAATGTTATTATTGAACGGTGTGCATTAAACATGGCCAGTGATGGCCGATAATTGTTGTCGCTTGAGGTTTAGGAAGGGTTCTGCATTGTTTTGAGAAAAACCATTTTATACATTGCGTTTTCAACGTTAATGTTTAGTTCAATGGAAATTGCACTGAAGTCAGCTGGGAGCGCGTTTAGTCCGATTCAATTGAATCTGATTCGCTTCTTCGTTGGTGGTCTAGTTTTGTTGCCAATCGCGTTACGGACAAATGCGAAACAGGGGATGCACGTGCACCTGAGTGACTGGGCGCTGTTTGCCTTAACCGGGTTCGTCTGTGTGATCGTCAGCATGACGTTATACCAACTGGCTATCGTCTACGATGAAGCATCGACGGTTGCTGTGTTGTTCAGTTGTAATCCAGTATTTGCCCTTATTTTTTCCTACCTCATCCTACACGAACGGTTAGGCCGAGCGAACTTGATTGCCGTGATCGTCTCGTTGATTGGCTTACTTGTGATTGTTAACCCCAGCCATCTTAGTCGGCCACTTGGGTTAGTTTTGGCGATTTCATCAGCCTTAACGTTTGGGTTGTACAGCATCATTTCACGGTATGGTTCCGTAAAACATCACTTTAACGGTATCGTGATGACCGCCTACACGTTCCTAGCAGGTTCTGCTGAATTGCTGGTGCTGGTCTTGATTACACACATTCCAGCCGTTGCCAACGGGTTAGACCAAGGCGGCTTGTTGTCACAATTTAGTCGGATTCCAGTCCTTCAAAACGTGACGTTGAACCATTTTTGGTTACTCTTCTTTATCGGGGTTTGCGTTACCGGTGGTGGTTTTGCCTTTTACTTCTTGGCAATGGAACGTTCCGATGTATCGACGGCTTCACTGGTCTTCTTTATCAAACCAGGGTTGGCACCAATCTTAGCGGCGCTGATCTTAGGCGAGCATATCTCAGTTGAAACGATTGTTGGGATCGTGATCATCTTAATCGGATCCGTCATCACCTTTATGGGGAACCGGATCAAGGCGCGCGAATCGCACTTGCTTAATCAAGATGACGTTACAGCGGAAGTTGCTGCAGCTCAAGAATCGGTTCAATCACCAGAAACGTTGGTTAAATCAACGCAACCAACGCAACATTAATGAATTAAGGTTAGATAACAAACACCGCTTGCATTTGGGTGTAAAATAGAGTCAAATTAATAAGCAGTCTTATCAGTGATGATAACGCCGCTTATTTTTTAATTGATAATTGTGCTTAATTGAGCAATTGATTGAAACAAAGATTGGCGGTATGACGCTGATTAAGGCAGAGGAGAGAACGAACATGGTTGAATTAGTCGTTTTACGGCATGGTGAAAGTGAGGCTAACCGCGACGGTATTTTTACAGGTTGGAGTGACGTTTCCCTGACGAAACAGGGCATTCAACAGGCGCATGAGGCTGGACAGTTGCTGGCGAAATCCGGGATCCAGTTTACCCATTGTCATACGTCGATGTTGAAACGTGCAATCACGACGACCCACATCGTTTTAGCGGAGATCAATCAGTTATTTATTCCTGAAACGAAATCCTGGCGGTTAAATGAACGGCACTATGGCGCGTTACGTGGACAGAAAAAGCAGGCCGTTAAACAACGAGTGGGTGAGACCCAGTTTCGAACTTGGCGTCGAAGCTTTAAGACGGTACCGCCACTGCTTGATCAACCGGATGAAGATCCACGCTATGCTGCCTTGGGCGTTACCGAACCCCGGGGTGAGAGTCTGGAAATGGCCTATAATCGCCTGATGCCTTACTGGGAGGATCAGATTGCCCCACGGCTACTAAACGGTGACAACCAACTCGTAGTGGCCCATGGTAGCACGTTACGGGCGCTGATCAAATACTTGGAACGAATTAGCGATGCTGATATCGATCAGCTTGAAGTGCCCAACGGAGAACCGATTCGGTACCAGTTGGATGACCAGTTGCACATTGTGTCGAAGACTGTTGGGAAAGCTATCTTGAAGTGAAATTGAACCACTTTGACGTTTAGTCGTTGAAGTGGTTTTTTGCTGTTGTTTGTGTCCAGCGACAGTGTGCGGAGCGAGACGGGTTGAGAGCGGTGTGTAGGGGCACTTCGGTGAAAGCGCCCGGGCCTGGCGGTTTTATCGAAGTGCCCCTACATGCAGCTCTCAGTCTCGCGCAGCACCATTCGGCGTGGTGGCCAGAAAGCGCGTGGTTGACAAGTTTTCACAACTTCAGGAACCCTAGAAATGATAGTTTAAGTGACGCCGAATTTTGTAGCCTGAGAGCGCTGATTTTTATGCGGCTTTGGCGAGCGAAGCGATGACAAACAGCCTTCACCCAAATTGCACCCAACACTTACGCTAGACACAAATGACACCAAAAACAGCCTCAACTGACCCTATATCGGTCAATCGAGGCTGTTCTCAAATGTTAAGTTAATAAGTTAATGTGAAGCCAAGGCGCCCATTGGATCCCATGGTGCGAGGACCGTTGGGGTTTGCGCTTGGGCTTGTTTCAGTTCATCACTGAGGTACTTCTTGTTGATGACGATTTGGTAGCAGTATTCTTCGAGCCAACGATCACTCATGACGAAGTAACCCTTAGTGCCGACCTTTTCGCCCCAACTGTTTTCGACCTTCCACTTGGTTGGTTGGCCGTCAACGAGGTCTACACCGGTGATAACCATGGCGTGGGTCATAAGACTTTCACCGTAGTCAAGACGTTGCGCCTTAGTCATGGTTAGATCCATGTCTAAGAGGGCGTTTTTATTGTAGGCGTTCAGGTCCATGATCCCCTTTTGGCGATCAGAGCTTTGACCAACATCACAGCCGAACCAGACACTTTGACCATCTTGAAGTTGCTTGATGGCTAATTGCTTAAAGTCGTCGATCGTGACGTTTAAGTGCTTCACTTCGCGACCACCCAAAACGTTGCCTAACATTTCAACGGTGTACGTTTTGTTGTAAGGCTTGTCAGCGGTTGGACCGTTGATAATTGACACGTAGTCGTTGAGGTCCCAGCCCACGTATTTGTCGTAGAAAGACTTAGGGGTCAGATTTTGATCTAAGTGGTAGTTCTTATCGTCATCGCGATATTCGAAATCGAATTGTTGGGCAGGTTCGCCGAGGGTGTAGCAAAGGAGGCGGTAAACTTCACCTAGCATCCGGTCACGATTGCTGGCAATGTCGGCTTCGCTGGCACCGTCTGCAACTAATTGACGTAACGTGACGGCATCCTTACGCAGCTTTTTGTTCAACGTGCCGTTCAGTTCGTTGGACTTAGAGCTGCTGTAAGTTTCGGGCATCACTGACTTAGGCACGATGCCGTACTTTTCGATGATGGCACACAACATATCCCATTGACCGCCATCTTGTTGTGGGGTAGCCATTAGGAAGGCCACTTTCCGGCTGTCCAATGGTTGGTCAGCGGTGTTTAACACGTTTTGGTAGAAGTAGTTTGATTTTTCGAACTTGTCCCAGAAAAAGGTGTAGTTTTGTGAAAGCTCGAAGTCGGTCAGTTTAAAGAGGTCGGCTAAGTGGTGCCGCATGGTGTTAAGGGCGGCAAACATCCAACAACGACCACTTTGTTTTTGGTTGGCTACTTTACCGGTGTCCAAATCAATTGAAAAGACCGGCGTCATATCAGTATCTGAGGCGTAGTCCGCACTGGTAGCTAAAATCCCTTGGTGGGTCACTGCGCGTTCGATGACTTTTGCGTCCTTGCGTTCGGCAAATTGAGCCTGATAACGCGCAATTTGGTTGCTGCTGATAGCAGCTTTAGAAGATTGAGTCAAATTCATCACGCTCCTTAATCGTTATGGCTTATATTGTACCGCATTTCGTTGCTTGGTAGCGAGTAAATAGTGTAAGATGGGGAGACATTGGTGTGATGTATTTAGATAGTATGACGCAACTAAACTTTTAAGGAGCGAGTAAAATGACACGTGGATTTGAAATTGTTTCAAAATACCGCAACGCTGGCCTAAACCTACCGTACCGCACAACGAAGCGGGCGGCTGGGTATGATTTCGAAAGTGCAACCGACTTTACAGTGCCGTCGATTTGGAAGCTTGATTTTTTGAAGGTCCTTTGGGCGATTCGTCACGAGAGTGCTGTGGATGACGTTCAGGCGCAAAAAGCAAAGCGTATTTTGAAGCCGTATTTAGTCCCAACCGGCATCAAGGCTTACATGGGTGGCGATGAAGTACTAATTTTAGCTAATCGCTCAAGTAATCCGTTGAAGCGCGGATTGGTGATTCCTAATGGGATTGGGGTAATCGATGCAGATTACTATAACAATGAGAACAACGAAGGCGAAATTTTCATGCAAGTGTTGAATTTCGGCCTGGCAGATGTGCACTTGAAACAGGGCGAACGAATTGGCCAAGGCATCTTCATGAACTACTTGTTAGCCGATGAAGAACGGCAACCGCAAGCGGAACGACAGGGTGGTTTTGGGTCTTCTGGGAAGTAATTTTAAGAAGCGTTTAAAACTCAAGTTGGAGCTGTTTCAATTGCCGTGCACTATGCTAGAATAGTATTGGTTAGTAAAAGTCAAAGGTAACGATTTAAGGGAGAGAATGGATTGGCAAAGAGCAAAACCCAATTTGTATGTCAAGAATGTGGCTATCAAGCACCCCGATTTTTGGGACGCTGCCCAAACTGTGGCAAGTGGAACACATTAGTTGAAGAAGTTGTTGCCCCTTCTGTGATACCAAGTGTGCAACATGCAACGACGACGCTGGTTGGCGGTCGGGTTAGCAAACCCGAAAAGTTATCAGCAGTGTCAACGCAACGCGAACCTCGAGTCAAGACGCAGTTAGCGGAATTAAACCGGGTTCTCGGTGGTGGCGTGGTGCCGGGCTCCCTCGTATTGATCGGTGGGGATCCCGGAATCGGAAAATCAACCCTTTTACTTCAGGTTTCTGGTCAGTTGAGTCAGACTGGCGGAACCGTCCTTTACGTTTCCGGTGAAGAAAGTGCTAACCAAATTAAAATGCGTGCCAATCGATTAAGCGTTTCGAGTGACAACCTCTATTTATATCCTGAAACCGATATGAGTCGGATTCGGGAGAGTATTGACGAGATGAAGCCCGATTACGTGGTGATCGACTCGGTGCAAACGATGTCCGAACCAGAGATCAGTTCCGCCATTGGTTCGGTGTCTCAGATTCGCCAAGTCACGGCGGAGTTAATGCGAATTGCGAAGTCGCAGGGCATTACCATTTTTGTTGTCGGTCACGTTACAAAGGGCGGCGCGATTGCTGGGCCGAAGATTTTGGAACATATGGTGGATACCGTGCTGTATTTTGAAGGCGACTTACACCACACTTACCGAATCTTGCGGGCAGTGAAGAACCGGTTTGGCTCAACCAACGAGCTTGGCATCTTTGAGATGCAGGAAACGGGTCTAAAAGAAGTGTCGAATCCCTCTGAAATCTTCTTGGAAGAGCGACTGGCGGATGCTACCGGATCAGCCATCGTTGTGTCGATGGAAGGGACTCGGCCAATCTTGGTCGAAATTCAAGCGTTGTTGACACCATCCGTCTTCGGAAATGCACAGCGAACATCGTCTGGGATTGATCGTAATCGGGTTTCATTAATCATGGCAGTGCTGGAAAAACGGGCCAATCTGATGCTTCAAAACCAGGATGCTTATTTGAAAGCGGCTGGTGGCGTTAAGTTGGACGAACCCGCTGTTGACCTTGCATTGGCGATTAGTATCGCCAGTTCTTACCGCGATCAAGGCACTGATCCAAGTGAATGTTACGTTGGTGAAATTGGCCTGACGGGTGAGATTCGGCGGGTCAACCGAATTGAAAGTCGGGTCAGTGAAGCGCAAAAATTGGGCTTTAAGCGTATCTATGTCCCAAAGAATAATCTGAAGGACTGGACGCCACCCGTTGGCATTGACGTGGTTGGGGTTGCGACGATTGGTGACGCATTGAAGTTGATTTTGTCGTAGATTAGATTTATGGAGGTGAAGGTTATTGAACAAAAAAAGACTTATTATTCAAGGAATCTTCGCGTTTATCGGACTCGGGCTCGGCGCCGTTTACTTACCGGCATGCTGGGCACTGACCGGATTAACGACGCGTACGTGGTATAACAATGAAATTTCAAACCCGTTGATCGGGGCGCTCGTGCTTTGGCTATTATCCCTTATTCTTTCAGGTTCAATTGAGCGCTTGATCAACCAGTTTGAAAAAACGTTGACGTCAAAGAGCCCGTCATACCTATTGTTTGGGAGCGTGTCGACCATTATCGGCTTGATTTTTGCCATTTTGATTTCGACACCGTTGACGCGGATTGATTCAGTCTTCTTTGGTGGCATCGTGCCAATCATCCTGATGATCTTGTTTGGTTACCTCGGGTTCCGAATGGGGACGACCAAACGGGATGAATGGCGAAAGTTATTCCAATTTCGGGGTAAGAAAGCGGACGATGGTGAAAACATCATTGATCGCCCACTGGATGAAAATTACCACCACTACAAGATTTTGGATACCAATATCTTGATCGATGGCCGAATTTACGACCTTGTGAAGACTGGCTTCATTGAAGGGACGTTATTGGTGCCCAACTTCGTGCTGTATGAACTGCAGTACATTGCGGATTCAAGCGATAGCATCAAACGGGTTCGTGGCCGGCGAGGGTTGGATATTTTGAATAAACTTCAAAATGAAAACTTAGTGCCAGTCGAGATGTACGAAGGTGATTACGAAGATATTCCGGAAGTGGATAGCAAGTTGATCCGTTTGGCTAAGGAAGTTAACGGGGTCATCGTAACCAATGATTATAACTTGAACAAAGTGATTGAATTTCAAAATGTTCAAGTGCTTAACATTAACGCGTTGGCTAATGCGCTGAAGCCACGGGTCATTCCGGGTGAACACTTGAACGTGATGGTCGTGAAAAACGGTACCGAGCGTCAACAAGGGGTTGCGTACTTGGATGATGGCACGATGGTGGTCGTTGAAGACGGTCGCTTCTATCTGAATGACCATCTGGATGTTATCGTTACCTCGGCAATTCAAACGGATGCCGGTCGGATGATTTTTGCTAAGCCGGCTCATTCGACAACTGAAATTACCGAAAAAGCGGCCGCTGCTAAGAACAACGCCCGTAAGGCAAAGGCCAAAACAGCACCAAAGAGTCGAAAAAATTAAGTTATTCGACGCTCAAACTTTTCTTTTTGAATATTCCATTGTAAACTAGGACATGATGTCGATGATGCGTGGCCGGTGACAACGGGTAAAACTCACGCAGGGGATACCTTCCAATCAACACGATGTTGACTGGAACCGGATCCCCTGTTTGTGGGCTAGACCCAATGTCGGTTAGCTCGCAGGTCGAAAATTTTTGAAAGAGGCGGAAAATACATTGGCAAATGATTCAATTCGCGTTCGTTATGCACCAAGTCCAACCGGACACTTGCATATTGGTAACGCACGGACAGCATTGTTTAACTACTTGTTTGCGCGTCACTACAAGGGCAAGTTTATCATTCGGATCGAGGATACCGATACGAAACGGAACGTCGCAGATGGCGAAAAGAGCCAACTCGATAACTTAAAGTGGTTGGGGTTGGACTGGGATGAAGGTCCCGACAAACCAGGTGACGTGGGTCCTTACCGTCAATCAGAACGGTCTGAACTTTACAAGCCATACATTGAACAATTGTTAGCAGAAGGCAAGGCCTACAAGTCTTACAAGACCGAAGACGAACTTGAAGCTGACCGTGAAGCCCAACGGGCCCGTCACGAGATGCCACACTACGAATACGAATATGAAGGATTGACCGCCGAAGAACGTGACGCCAAGATGGCTGAAGCTGAAGCCAAGGGCTTAAAGCCAGTTATCCGGTTCCACGTCCCAGAACACAAGACGTATGCTTGGGATGACATGGTTAAGGGCAACGTTTCCTTTGATTCTGATACCATCGGTGGCGACTTCGTGATCGTGAAGGCGGATGGCATTCCAACCTACAACTTTGCGGTTGTTTTGGATGACCATTTGATGAAGATCAGCCACGTTTTCCGTGGGGATGACCACGTGGCCAACACCCCTAAGCAATTGATGATCTACGAAGCATTTGGCTGGGAAGCACCTAAGTTCGGCCACATGAGCTTGATCATCAGCAAGGATACGGGTAAGAAGTTGTCGAAGCGTGACGAAACGGTGCTTCAATTTATTGAACAGTACCGGAAGTTGGGCTACTTGCCAGACGCTTTGTTGAACTTCATCATCCTTTTAGGCTGGTCACCAGTTGGCGAAGACGAAATCTTCTCATTGAAAGAATTCGTTAAGATGTACGACGAAAAGCGGTTGAGCAAGTCACCAGCAACCTTCGATAAGAAGAAGTTGGAATGGATCAACAACCAATACGTGAAGTCATCTGACGAAGACGTTGTCATGGACCTTGCTTTGCAACAATTGATCGAAGCAGGCAACTTACCTGAGAACCCAGATGCCCCAACGGTTGAATGGGCACGTAAGTTGATCAACGTTTACAAGCAACAAATGAGCTACATGGCGCAAATCAACGACATGGCTTCTGTGTTCTTCAACGAACCAGAACAAGTCAGTGGCGAAGCTTTGGAAGAAATTTCAAACGACACCGCCCCAATCGTGTTGAAGGAATTTGCTGAACGGATCAAGGACTTACCAATCTTTGATACGGTCAAGATTTTACAGACGATCAAGGCCATTCAAAAGGACACCGGTATCAAGGGTCGTAAGCTCTGGATGCCAATCCGAATCGCCGTTACCCACGAAATGCACGGGCCAGAATTGCCAGAATCAATCGAATTGATTGGTCGCGACAAGGCACTCGAACACGTGGCACAAACGTTAGCACAGATTCAATAATTGAAACTTGCAAACAGTGAACGGGAACTCTTTGTGTGGGGTTCTCGTTTTTTGTTTTATTTTCGATTGTGTCCAGCGTAAGCATGTTTAGTTTGTGAAGTGATTCTGGTTTTCTATAGTGGGAAGATGCCGCGGGAGGCTCCGGCGCTATGCGGGGACTGGAACGCAGTGGCCAGATAGGCTTCCAAGCTTCGCTGGATCGCGGGCCTACGAGCTAGGAATGGGCAAAAAGCGCCCATGCCGGATCTCTCCGGACCCGCGTATGACTAAAGCAGTCGCAGTCCGAACCCCACGAACTACGACTGCTTAAGTCATACCGACACTGCTGAGCCCCGCGCGCCTCCGCCTCCCGCTACGTGGTTGCGCTACAGCCGA
>NZ_BAABMI010000083.1:0-11633 GCF_054785195.1 Secundilactobacillus muriivasis
CACTGCGTGATAACTGGTTAATATCTTATGATGGGCAGTCAGGGGTTTGAGTAACCCGAATGTCGAAATGCCGTCATACCAGTATTGGTAGGGTGTTATGAAGTGTTATTTTTTGTTTTGGCTTACCCTTTGGCTTACTTTTCTAGAAATTTAGGTAGTTAGCCAGCTTTTCAACGGCTTCCTTTTCCTGATTCTTAGTAACGTGGGTATAGATGTTCAGAGTTGTTTGAGCATCTTCATGACCTAAGCGAGTTTGAACTTCTTTGATGGTGGCCCCAGCGGAGAATAAGGCGGAGGCGTGAGAGTGGCGGAACCCATGAACGGTAATTCGTGGTTCGATGTTATTATCATCCATGAGTTTAGTCAGCCACTTGGCAGGCGTGTTCAGGCTCTTGAATTTATTCTTGGTATTAGCGAAAATGAGTTGATTGTTGTTCATAGTGTTGAATCCTAACTCCAAGTACAAACGGCGTTGTTGTGAACGCCAGTGCTTTAGTGCATCCGCAGTTTGTGGGTCCAATGAGATCACCCGCATACCCTTCTTAGTCTTAGGTGCTTGGATAATCTGCTTACCCCGATCGCCTTGCGTAAGGGTCTTATTGATACTCATAGTTTGGTGCTCGAAGTCAATATCTTGCCACGTTAGAGCTAAGCATTCGCCCCGTCTAAGTCCACAGAAAGCAAGGACCCGGAATAGGGTGTACTTTTCCGGTTCATCTTGCCGATTGATGCATTTAAAGAATGTGGCCAACTGTGATTTACTCCAGAAGTTAGCTGGCTTCTCGCCCCACTCTGTGGGCTTCTTTGGCATGGTGATGCGCTTTGCCGGGTTGTCGGTAATGTATTCTTGGCGGATGCCGTAATCGAATACAGCTACTAAATAATTGTACCAGCGAGTATAGTTGTAAGTGACCTCATCGAACCACTTGTTAACCGCCTTTTGGCATTGATTAACGGTGATGGTGCGTAGGCGTTTGTTACCGAATAATGGTAGTATATGGTTATCGAACATTTTAGCAGTTCTAGCCCACGTACTTTCGCGGACTGTGTTCACATACTGCTCGTACCATTCGTGATAGACTGCTTCAAACAGAATATTGTTTTCTTCAACTAAGCTACCTTTTTGCTGTAGATCAAGGGTCAATCTTGATAACGCAAGGGTAGCTTCTTTTTTTGTCTTAAAACCACGGCGGCGAGTTGTTTTCTTCTTACCGTCTTGTGGGTCAACACCCAGATAAAGCTGAAATTGATAACGGGTTGCCCCGTCCTTGTCGATATATGGTTTAACTGCACCCATTGTATTAGTCCTCCATAACATTCGTACCATGCGAAGGGGCGGTTATGTATGGGGGGGGCTAGGGTTATTCCGAGAGAGAAAATTCAACTATTTTAGTATCTGCAATATCTTCAAACACGTCAACGAGTTCTGCTTCAACGAAAGAATCACGAATAACATCTTCAAAATCTGCTGTTATATCAGTAATAAAACCTGTAGACAGTTTGCTTAAATATGGGGTGAGCTTATCTAGTTCGTTTTGATTAACAGGTCGTACTGATGCGCTTAGTGCAAGTACATTGGTATTAGGACCAACGGGGCCGTAATTTGTGACGGAACCAGAAAACTTAATAGAGGCAACTCGATTGTTATTTTTAGAAACATTGAGAAAACAATCTAAATCATGGGATATAAGCCCCGTCTCTTTATAGTATTCATCATCGGATGCCCCAACTTCACTATAATAATCAAAATCAAATGGGGCATATTCAAAAAAATCAGTCGGTGAAACGTCTAGTGCCTGACAAATTTTATTAATAGTTTCAAGTTGAATCATTTTACCGTAATTTTTGGCAGTTGAAGTAATGGTGTTTTTAGAGATACCGGTAGCATTTGAAAGATCAACAACTTTTATTCTTTTTTCAGCCATCAATACAGAAAGATTATTTCTTATCATATTCGTTCACCTCACCGATATTTTACCTGCAAAAGTTGTTAAAAACAATATATATAGATAAAAAAACAAGAATAATTGGATAAAGATGTTGATTTTTATCCAAACTAATGTAATAATCTTTTTGTAAACACAACTTATCTTGTGTTTAACGTATTATCTTTATAAAAGAGGGTGAAACATATGATTAACGCAAATGAGTTACTTAGCATCCGTCAGGCCATGCAAATTCTCGGGGTACGTAGCTATAACACGTTCAGAAACAACTACCTGAACTGTGGGCTACCCTGTGTTGTGGTTGGCAAGAGCCGAAAAGTAGACGTCAATGACTTACGTAAATTTGTTGATGACCATAAAGTTAGCGAGGTGAAGTAATTGATTCCAATTAACCTAAGCTTATCTGAAACTGAATTGGCTAAAATCAAAGGTGCAATGCTGGAAAGTGCAACGGATGCGTTTAAACAGGCGTCTAAGCAACATAATTACGGTCCGTACCTACAACTTGGTGAAGCCGCCCAGTACGTGGGCATTAGCCGGGCGTCCTTAAATAAGCTCATTAGTGAAGGGCTACCCGTGGTTCAAGTTACCGGCTCGATTCAACGCATTTCAAAGCAGACACTGGACAAATTCTTAAAAGAAAAAGAAATTTAACCGTACCATGCGAAGGGGCAGTTAGATTCATCTGTTTGTTACACATAGTTCCACAATCTATTTTAGGACGGTGCCAGAATGACTGATGATAGTTGGAAAGTAAAACAAGCTTACGAAACCTTGAAGAAGGCAAGCAGCTTAGATTCATCCGCTCACTTGACGTATCGGGATGTGCTAAGCAACCCCGGTGCTGATGCGGATGTTGAGTTAACCTACACCGCTGCACTTGAAATTTTGCTTGCTAGTGCGCAAACGTACCTAGAACTAACGGAGGTGATCCGGCATGGTTGAAACGATTGATTTGATATTGCTGGGCTTTGTGTTCTGTTTTTCGCTGGGCGTGGTGCTAGGTATTTCGGTATCTCGTGAAAAGGACTAAGACAATGACAATTTATGAGGGTAAAACGAAAAAGCCCACACAGTCAGCCGGGAAGCAAGTTGTGTGGACTTCGAGAAGATGTGAAACATATCGTGGAACATTTTAGTTACTCTCATTGTAATCGAAAGGAAGAATTTACGCAATGGGAATTAGTATATCAAGTTACGATGAAGCAGCTTACGAAGCTGATCGCACCAGTAAGTTATTACAAGCAGCACTTAGAGAAACAGAGGACGCAAGCGGGGCCGTGGCTTCATACAACAGACACCCAACTAAAGAGAACAAGGACATCGTGTTTTATGCTTCGCTCTCTGATTCGGAGATCCTACATGAACTCTGCTTTCAGTGCCTGATTAATATCACCGAAATACGGGATGAACTTCGCAGGTTAGCGGATTCAGAATTAGTGGTTCATAAAGAGGGTGCATGAGTATGGAAAGGTTCGAGAGTTTAGAAACGGCGTTAGCCCTAGCTAAGAAGAATTATCGGTGTTACCCACTTTCACGTAACAGTAAGGCTGGGGTGCGAGGTGGACACGCCTTTAATGATGCTACCGTCAATTCGGAACGGTTACGGCAACTATTTCAGTTTCAACCGTATGCGAATGTTGGCATGGTTTTAGATGGTGTGATAGTGGTTGATGTGGATAATCACGATAACAATCGGGGTACCCAGAGCCTTAAAAAATTAGCCGAAAAGGGTATGGTAATGCCGAACGATACGTACATTGAGAGGACACCCAGCGGCGGACTTCACTACTTCTTTAAGGCTGATACTAAAGCTAAAAATAACCCCAGTGCGTTCTTTGAAAATTCATCCGTTGAAATTAAAACAGATCATATCATCATTGCACCAAGTGTGGTGAATGGAGTGCCCTATACCACAATAGATAACGGTGCCGAGGACTTCAAACCAGCCCCGCCGTGGTTGTTGGCTGAATTGGATGGGCAGCAAAGTAAGCCGGTACCACAGTCAAATTACACACCCATGAAAAAATATACGGGGAAACTGTTAGACGAGCTGGTTATCGGTGCGCCAGTCGGTGATAGAAACAACAGCATGACCCGAATGGCTGGGAAGATGTTTAGAGTTGGTGCGGAACCAGAAACAGTGAAAGCATTGCTAAATTTTTACAATAATCAGTGTGATGAGCCATTACCAGATAGAGATGTGGATCGGGTTTTCGGCTCAATCCTAAAAAGTGAAATAAGAAAGCTAAAAAGGGGGCTTTAGAGCGTGAGTGAAGATGTAACCGACATTGACGAGTACAAGAAAACTCGTGAAGAAATATTAGCAAAGCGATTACCGACAGACAGCATTAAAGAACTATTCATGGTAACTGAAACCGGTAGTCCTAAAACCAGTTCAGCTAAAAACGTAGCGATTATCTTAACCAAAGACCCTAACTTTGCTGGGAAGATTGCATATAATGCGTTCAGTGAAGTGTTCGTGAAACTTGAATCGTTACCCGCGATTAAAAGCGGTAAGGGGCCGTGGGAGGATAACGACATCTCAATGTTTCGGGTGTATGTGGAAGAAACCTATAACTATTCACCGTCAACGGATGCGATTATGGCCGGGCTAGTAAGTGCGGGATATGAAAAGAAATTTAACCCGGTTAAAGATCGTATTGAATCTCAAGAGTGGGACGGCACCGAACGGGTAGAAACGTTCTTTATTGACTACCTAGGTGCCAGTGATACGGCCTATACGCGAGAAGTTGCACGAGTATGGTTGTCGGGGTTAATTGCCCGGGCATATGAACCAGGAGTTAAATTTGAATTGGTGCCCATGCTGAGTGGCCCTCAAGGACTTGGTAAAAGTACGTTGGTGGGGGCGTTGCTTCCAGATTTTTTTCTAGAGAACTTAGAAGATATGAAGTCGAAAGATTCATACCAGCAATTGGTCGGTAAAGTTGTGGTTGAACTAGCTGAATTATCAGCTATGAAGAAAACGGACGTGGACCACATCAAAAGCTTTCTATCAGCTAGATCAGACAATTTTCGGAGTGCTTACGGACGGATAACTAAAGATCATCCGCGGAAGTGCGTGTTTATCGGAACGACCAACGACAGCGGATTTTTAAAAGACGAAACCGGTAACCGCCGTTTTCTACCAGTGGAACTGAGTGTTACCAAGCCAACTAAGGATGCTTTCAATATTGATGATAACGATATGTTACAGATTCTAGCTGAAGCTAAAGTAATTCACGATAACGGTCAACAATTGTTTCTTAGTAAGGAGAATCAGGAGACCGCTGCTGAACTCCAAAAATCAGCCATGGTTGAAGATCCTACTCGTGATGCGGTCCTAGAATATTTAGAGATGCCGGTACCCAATGATTGGACAACGTATAGCATTGGCCAGCGAATTACCTATTACTATTCATATCATCGAAACGAATCATTGAAAGACAGGCATAACGCTAGGCTAACTGAATCACAGTTAACCAAGATGACGTCCACTACTACTAAAGAAATCTTGATGGTGGTACTTAATGTTGAGCAAAGGGACTTAGCTAGTGTTTCACGTAGCGGAACGGCTAAGAAGATTTCTATGATCGTATCGAACGCTGATGAGTGGGAAGCATCGGAAAATATTGTATTCAATGGTAAACGGGCACGCGGGTTTAAAAGAACACATGATAACACATCGCCGTACAAGGCATGTGTGACTGATGAACGCTGATATATTAGCGTTTAGCACATGTACACATGATACACATGTAAATATAAAGAAGTAGTAAATAAGTATTAGTAGCTACTACGTGCATAGTATTTTAGAGTTTTTGATTTTTAACATGTGTACGTGTGTTCAAGTTTCCTAATCAATTGGGAGAGTAAGAGCGAACGACCACACAAGTTAGAAAAATGACGTGCGTTGACGTGTGTATGTGGGCTTAAACGGACGTGATGTTTTCACATGTCCCATATCATGTACATGATTAAAGGCTTGGTGTGTATGGGTTTCGGACATGCGGACATGTGGGACATGTAAATATAAAGAAGTAGTAAATAAGTATTAGTAGCTACTACGTGCATAGTATTTTAGAGTTTTTGATTTTTACATGTCCACACGTTCCATATGCTCTAATCCCTTGTGGCTGTAAGCGCTAGACGATGGACATGTAAATAATTTGGCATGTCCACACGTCCCCATTTATAACCGAAACAGAAAGGAAGATGACTAAATGAAATGGCAACCAATAACGATGCTTCACCAATGCAAGAATAACGACATCTGTAAATTGAAGGGATTTGCTAATCAGTTTGGATTTAACCAGTGTGACCGATATCACAGGCCATACAGATTAAGAATGTTGCTGGCCGGATATAGCTATAAAGAATATAACAATGCTAATTTACAACACGATACTCCGAATTTTGAACACGATTGGCTAGATCATGGTCAAGTATTTAAAGTTAAAGGGACCACCCGGGTCGTGCTGGTAGGACAAAATTATGAAATGCCAGACAACGAAGAGCAATCGCACCAGAATTTGAAAATGAATCTGATTGAAATCATTACCCCACTAGACCTTGTGGCGGTCATATTTAATAACTCAAAAAGTTACTATTACCCCGGAGGTACTTGCCTCCACATGATTATGACCCCAGAGACGTACCACTACTATGAAGATACGATTTTAAGTGATCCCGCATTAATTTGCGTGATGTAGGAGGAAACCTAATGGCCAGAATTAATATTCCCAGTGCGTATCAGATTAAGACGTTTACCAGTTCAACAACGGATGAGCTAGATGATGTGGTAAATCGCTTTATAGGGACTATGGATGTCGAGTATATCCGTGATGTGAAGCTCACCACTACTTACATTGAAAGAGAGCGTTGTACATTCTACACAGCGCTCATTACTTACGTTCAGAATGGGGTTAACGGATGGACCGACTAATGACACTGGACATCCGTACTCACCCGCCCTGAAACTGTGGGCTCAAAACCTCAAAAAACCTCAAATTTATTTTAGAAAGAAACAGGTGTTTGAATGGAAGAATTTCACGGACACGGCCATTTTCGGCCAACCAGTCAATGGGACCGAGAAGCACGCAAGGTAGATCAACAACTACGAGATTTAGAAGCAGACGGTAAAACCAAGTCAGTTGAGTACCGCAGTGCTTTGAACTACCAAGCCATGATTAAGAGCCATATTAGACAAGAAATGGCCGCTTTAACTAAAGATCCAACAACCATCATTTTAAACAACGACTAGGAGGACTAATCACATGACATTAGACAACACAGCAACTTTAAACTTTAGTGCAGAGTACGCAGCCTTACAGAAGGCGTTGAAGGCACCATTTGAAGAAATCAATGGTAAGTTAACAGCCTTACAACAACAGCGGGTAGATACTACCAATGAACTGAACGCATTATCGGCGGATGAGTTGATGACACCGGCCGGTATCGCTAAAGAAAGCGAATTAAGAACGTTATTGAGTAATATTGAAATCGCTATCCAGAGGGCTAATAACGCAAAGGAAACCATTGCTAAAGAGCATGGCCCAGAAGCACGTGGTTTGGTTAAGTCGGCGTTACAGACAGCTAAAGCGAAGGCAGCACAAGAAGCCAAGAGTAACTATGGAGATCAGATTGAAGCGTTACGGTATCAAGTAACGGAACTCGATGCACAGCGGGAGGTGTTCGCACAGAACAGCAATGCTGATTTTGAGCAACAAGCTCTTAACTGGTTGAGTAGTCTTTATCACATCACAGACGTTTATGGTGGGCGAGTGTTAGAAGGCAACCCGTATTCATTAGGTGTTAACGCCCGCAACTACTGGCCTAAAGCTTAGGAGGATTAAAACAATGAAAAATGGAACCCTTATTAGAGATGTGAATGACCATCAAAGAGATCTAAATTCAACTAATCGCCAATTAAGCGAGTTGAGAAAACAGTTAAAAAATAGAGTAGAAGGTAATCTTAAATATCGTCAATTAGATAATCAGCGGGCAATGCTAGAAAGTCGATTATCAAAACTTAAACGTAAATTAGCAGAGACTGGTGGTGATTAAATGGCTGAAAAATCACTGCTAAAGCCGAAACAAAATAAGTTTGTTATGGCAATGCTTAACTCGACATCCGTTCGAGAAGCTTCGGATAAGGCTGGTGTAACGCCTCGTACTGGTTATAACTGGATCAAGCAAGACCGGGTGCGTGATGCAATTCGTGAAGTTCGGCGGCGTAAGCAGTTCGAGATCAACGCTGGCATGGCTAATTTAGCTGATATTGCTATGAGTGTATTGGTTGAAGTCATGCAGAACGAGGAAAATAACGACCAGATACGTAGTCAAGCAGCACAATTCGTAATTAAGGCGAATGAAGCGGCGTTTGATCAAGACGACATCCAAACCCGATTAGAAGCACTTGAACAGCGGGAAGCCGAACGAGATAGTTACGCCCATCAAATGGGAGGTGTGGACTAATGGCCCGTGAACGAATCAAACAGCAACTAAAACGGCTAGAAGGTGGCCACCTTACACAAGAATGGCCGGTTATAGTAACGGTTGAAGATGGTAAATCAGTTAGTTGGAACTTCGCTGGGAAGACGTTTAATAGTGAAGCGGAGATGCTCAAATATGCCGACTTGATGAACTCTAGGCCGGGTACCGTAATTATTAATGATGTACCAGAAGTAAACGAATAGTACATGGCTATTCAGCTTTAGAGGGGGGAGGGTAGTACCTCGCCCTTTAATTAATAGGAGGAATTGTAATGAATGAACAATTAGATGTGGCAGCTACTAAGGCAAGTGCTGTAGATATTTTGGTGGGTAGCCGAGTAACAGATCAAGACGATACAGCAGCACTAGTGAACGCCTTTAGTGGTAACGGGAAAAAGACGGATATTGATACGGCGTTTGATTACCTTTCAAGTGACGAACAGCGGGTGTTACGTAGTCGGTTCGTGGCCGGTAAATCAGTCGAAGATGTATCTCACTCAACTGGAATCAGTGTTGAGAACCTTAACGCAATGACTGGCAAAGCGTTAATGGCCTTTATGCACCATTATCAAGGCGGTGCAAAGCGGGTATATATCCCGGAAAACTAATTTTGAAGGGTGGGTGGGACTGTGGACTTACTAGAACGTTCGTTGATTGTTGAGTTTCTAACGCTTGACCATAAGATACAGGCAATGCGGAAACGGATAGCCGAGTTAGATCGTGCGTTTATCCACGCCCACAGCTTCATGGGGTCATCACTGGCCGTAGATGAAAGTGGGGGCCGTAGTGGTCCTAAGCCGTGGTATTCGATGGTTGAAGACTTGGTACGAACTCAACAAGAAGCTACTCACAATATTGAAATCGTTGAGTATGAACGTCACCAGTTTGAACGGTTCACAGATACCCTAACAGCAGACGAACGGGACCAGCTAGGGGCGTTACTCATCCGTAATAACACAACTCTACCTGTGGGCTTGAAAGAGCGGACACTAGCCGAAATTGGTCAAGTGGTTGAAGCAGTAGCATGGCGGTTTGGATTGGAACAAGACATTCACTTAGAGCCGGTTAGAAATGCGGATGAGAGCGTAGCTAACGTGTTAAGTCTGTTTGAGGTGATGTAAATGGGACAATTTGATGATGTAGCAAGTGATACACCAGATTCATTTGATGGTGTGGTTAGGGATAAAGCGTTTTGGGAGAAGTTTGAAGCTGTTAAACTTAATTGGGACGGAACGCCTCACACTGATTGGTGGGATGAGGACTGGGAACCACGGCAAGCAGCACACTTCATGGTGCGGATGTGGTATCAAGCCGAGAATGAGTTCAGTACACTAGAGGGCTACGGGTTAGCCCAAGCAAAGCAGCTCTTTTACCGGCTATCCTACTTGGATAAACCAGAACTTGAAATGCTACACCGTAAGTATTGCCGTAAGGCCCCGCAACCAGTTAGCGATAAAGATATGGCAGCACTGTACGACATGGACCCCAAGCAGTTCAGAGAATGGCGGCTATCGGTCGTTGAGAAAGTCTGTAAGTATAGATCCACACCAAAGAAGCCCTAGCAGAGATGCTGGGGCTTTTTAATTTGGTAGCTGAAAATTCAGCCACGAGATTGTTGGAAAATGTTGGTGTCGAAAATTCGATCGTGAGAACTGGGCCTAATACTCGGCTTAGTGAAGTCTTCCAAAACGGAAGGGTTAAACGGGTATGGTTGCATCCGTATAAGGTGACAAAACTAGACAAAACCGGACCTTCTTAATATGCGGATAATAGCCGCGCATTACTGTATATCAATGGTTGCGCCATTAGAGTGTGATTGGTGATGTAAACCCCTAGTCTATTCGGCCGACTTTTAGGCTGATTACTCATCCGTTGTACTTGGGGCTGGTGTGGGCTTAGGATAGTTGCAAAAGTGAGCACTATATCAATCGGCGGAAAATTCCGCTCAGTAAGGACCTCCCGAGTTACTAAAGGATACTCGTTTTATGAGTACCCCTGTAAAGTCGCTATGCTTCTGATGCAGAGTGAAGTGGTAGATCATTTGATGAACTTAAAAATCTTAGGATGAATAGCTGGACTACCAAAACGGAAGTCCAGAATAACCTGTAACTTATCAGCTAGAACGACCAGTGCCCCGAAGCAGGGCGGTGGTTAAACGGTACCCTGAAATAGGGTAGTGGTTTGAAAACCTGAAATAACCTTAAATTTATTGCGGCAGTTCATCCGTTGAATAGTTGCTGGTAGAACCACTGTAGGTTTGATATGCTGGTTGTTGAGGTGATCAGAAATGAAGTCGGTAGATTTAATCCAATACTTAACGGAAGTTACGGAGCAACAGCACAACGATTTAGTAACTGTGGTAACGGTTTTTATTGCAATAATCGGTTTAGGTGCAGTCATTACCGGTATTTTACAATGGCGATTATCTGATAAACAGATTGAGAAGATGAAGGAACAGTTTAAGAAAGATTATGGAATTGATAGCTTACAGAAACAAATTAAACAAGGAAATGAACTCAATAAGCAATTAAAAACGAGCTTAATAGATAATGTCAGGGTTGAGATTAACACTACTGGTTCAATTTTACCTATGACCCAATTAATTGATGTAGATGGTATCAGAGGAAATATTGTCGGTAATTTCACTGCTGCACTTCGAGGCGCTTATAACTCAGAAGCATTTGAAGATGATATTTTGAGCATATCAATGGCGCTAATTGAGAATTATATGTGGATATTTATTAATGGAGACAACAAGTATAACCCATCATATATTGAGCTTAGAAATCTTAATGTTGGGGTGGAAATAATTGAGGCTCAGCTACAAAGAGCGCCTTTTGATCCAGATGCTGTGACTGATTTCGTGAACAGGAAAGACAGGTTCTATACTCAATTTGATGTACAAAATATTTTAGAAAACAATACTCCAACGGATAATCCTATGACTAGAAGTGAGGATGACTAGTAGAGGGCGTATAATATTAAATATGAAAAAATAACGTAGCGGATGCATACAGCATCTACTACGTTATTTAGTGTTACCGCCCCTTCGCAAGTTGGCTTACCTTTTGGCTTACTTTTATTGAGAATATATGCTATTCCGTGATTACTGAAAGTACAAAAAAACCAGCAACCACGGTGTTCATAACACTGCGTGATAACTGGTTAATATCTTATGATGGGCAGTCAGGGG
>NZ_BAABMI010000084.1:0-10919 GCF_054785195.1 Secundilactobacillus muriivasis
CGAACACAGAAGTTAAGCTTCAGCACGCCGAGAGTAGTTGGGGGATCGCCCCCTGCAAGGGTAGGACGTTGCCACGCAAACCAAGTCGTTGATCGTTAAGATCAACGGCTTTTTTGATGTCTAAATTACTATTGAGTGTAGTTCTGTAGGCTGTTTGTCATCGCTTCGCTCGCCAAAGCCGCCTGAAGGACACGTTTTTGAACTATCAATTAACAATCGCGATAAAACTGGCAATCTCTAGATAGCCTCTTCAACCCAATGACAACCCATGTTATAATTAATTCAAAGTTAATTATTGCTCACCTTTAAACGATAAGTCTAAAGGCCGACCCGTTACCGGAGACCCTGTCTGCCGTTGACGGGTCTTTTAGCAAAGGCTGACGCAAGCAGTTTAAATGGCGTTAATTTGCCCGTTTGCCCAGATTAACCAGAGTTAGGAAATTAATTGTTGGAATGGAGGGCCGACATGAATCGACGAAAATGGCGAATCATCGTTATCAGCGTGTTGGCGTTGGTGATGTTGACCGCTTGTCATAAACAGGTTAAGGTAACGGTGCCGAAAACATCGGCGGCGCAATTTGTGATTCAGTCGCATGATCATCAGTCGGCTCAACAGGCCAAGTTACTCAATCAGTTTGTTGAACAGCGACTGTTAACGACCAAGGGCCTCTATACAAACTATCGCGTACGTAAAAATTCCAAGCAAGTCGCAACCGGCCATGATTTACTGTTAGAATCATCTGGGCTGTGGTTAACGGCCTTAGTTAATCAGCATCGATATGGGCAGTTTCGTCAATTTTACAAAGCAACCAAGGATCAATTTGATCAAGGAAACCAATTTAGCTACCGAATTGAAGAAACCGGGAAAAAGGCTGACGTTAACGCGACGTTAGATGATCTACGGGTCATTCGAGCGCTGCAAACCTATACCCAGTTAACGCACAGTTCAAAATACCGCCACGAAGCGGCTAAACGATTTGCGTTACTCCGACAAACAGTCATTAAAGATTCAGGTCAGGTGGCTGATTTCTATAATGTGAAGAGTAAAGAAACCAGCAATGATAGTGCCTTGAGCTACTACGATCTCCTGACGTTAAAGTACTTTGAATCGGTGTCACCAGCGGAGAAGAAACTTTATCGCAAGCAATTAGCCGTTGTTAAAAAGGGGTACTTAGGAGATGGTTTCCCGTTATACGCAAGTAGCTATAACTGGCAAACAAATCAGTATAGTGCGAAGGCGCTTAATACTTCCGAAATGTTGGAAACGCTGTTGCACTTATCCGAAGTGGGGCAATTAAAGTCGCAGTCGCTTTCTTGGTTAAACCAACAGGTGACCCGCAAGCAACTTTACAACACATACACCACGTTAGGCACAGTGACGGATCGTGATCAGTCAGCGGCCAATTACGCGCTGGCGGCAATGATTTTTGCGAATGCGGGTCATCGGCAAGCCTATCAACGAGCAATGGCAGTGGTCTGGCAGGGCCAAGTGACCGACAAAACCTCACCGATTTACGGTGGCCTTGGTGATGTAAAAACAACTGATGCCTACTCGTACAATAACTTAGTGGGGTTAGTTGCAACGATGTATTAGGACGGTTTTAAATGAAAACGATACTAAGAAAAGGACAACATTATATCTCACCGGAATTAATGGCAGTGATTTTAGCGGCCATTTTGAGTGGTATTTTGCTATTTGTGCCGCCGATTAATGGGCTGGCGGATAACGGTGACTTTTACCGGGCAACGTTGAGTAACGGATTATACCGACTGCCATCACATGTTAATCAGTATCTGGATTACGTGATTCCGAAATTCGGGATTTACCAGTACTTTAACGAAAATAAGGCTGTGGTGTTAACATCGCAGTCGTTGTTTGTGCGGGCGGCGATTTTGCTCAATAAACTGTTTTAAAGTCATACCATTTTTGATATTCGGTTTTTAGGGGCGATATACGAGGCGTTTTACCTTGGCGCCATTTACCTGCTGACCAAATCGCTGGTTTACCCGTTTCGTAAGGGGCGGAGTTACGCGGTGGCATTGATCGTCGTGTTTGTGTTTGCGGATTCGTCGTTTACGCTGTACTTTAACTCGTTTTTTGGCGAACCAGAAATGTTCATTGCGGCGCTGTACTCGTTTGCGGCGGTGATGTTGCTGGCTCGGCACTGTTACCGACGCAACTGGCCGTCAGTCGTGCTGTTTTTCGTCAGCACGATTTTCCTGATCACTAGTAAGCAGCAGAACGCGCCGTTGGCGTTGAGTTACATGGTGGTGGCGACCGGGTTGCTGTTCTTACCGCATTTTAAAGCGCGAAAATTAGCCATTATGCTTGGGATGGGGACGTTGGCGGCTTCTGGGGTCATTATTTACGCGTCGATCAACACCGACTTTAACAACTATAATCTGTACCAGTCGTTTTCACACGGGGTGCTGATGGAAACCAGTGATCCTAGTCATAAGATTGCCAAAGATGGGCAGATGAGTGAGCGGTTTGCGCTGATGCGGTCGCAGGACTACTACGCGAAAACCTTTGATCCGGTCAAGCCAACCGGCAAATTCGTGGAGAACCACCTTCTGAACCATTACAGTATGGGGTGGGTGTTAAAATACTACGCTAAGAATCATCGCCAGTTCCTCAACCTCATGGATCTGGCCTCTAAAGATGTGATGATCACCCAAGTCAAAGCGGTGGGTGATTATCCCGCCAATAGTGGGCATCGGGCCGGTGAGCAGACTAAGTTCTTTACGCTATACAGTACCTATATGGGGGCCTTTTTCCCAGGTAAGTTTGCGTTTATCTGCTTACTAGCAGTGGTGTTCAGCGCGGTTTACGCGGTGAGTGCCTATCTGGACTTTAAAGCGGGCCGAACCATGGGTATTTTGCGATTTTGTCAGGTTGCGGGGCTGATGACGATCTTCGTCTTCGTCCCGTTTATCGCCATTATTGGTGACGGTGACGCGGACTTAGCTAAGCACATGTTTATGGCACCGGTCAGCTTGGACCTCGTACTGGTGCTGTTTGCGTCAGACATGCTGAATCACCGACTCTGGTTGACTGAGGAAGGCGGTGAAGCGGATGAGTAAACGCACGCTGCGTTATAGCTTAGTTGCCATGATTGCGTTCTTAATTGGTTTTGGAATGGTCCGAAGCCCCAGTGTCCACGCAGCCACTAACGAGCGGGTCTTACTGGTATATGATTCACAAAATACCACGGCGAAGGCCAACCAAAAAATTGCCACGCTCCAACGGGCGTTAACGAGTTTGAATCTGCGGGTCAAAACCATCAAAGAGTCGGACTACCAAAGCGGTGAACTCACCGGCTATGACGGGGTGATCACCATGATCAACTGGCCGAAAGCGGAACTGACCAATCACCAGTTTGTGCGTGACCGACAAAAGTTTAAGGGCATTAAGCTTCATATTGGCGACAACCTGACGTCTGCGGAGGCAACGGAACTTGGTGTGAAGCAGCACCGCATTTACCAGCAACAGTTGATCCTAAAAAATCAGGGGACCTCGCAACTTCTACCATTTAGCGAAACGATGACGGTGGTGGACCACCTGCCGAAAAAAGCCAAGACGATTGGTAAATTAAGTACCCAGCAGGCGAATCAGAAAACGACCAGTTACGGTCTGATCGTGGGGAAGAACGGGTACCTACCGTATTTTAGTACCAAGGGGCTGAGCTTGTTGGCGGCGGTCCAGACGTTGGCGGAACTCTTCGGTCGAACGGCGACTTACCAGCCGTTGTTGACCATCAGCAACGTGACACCGTACTCGCACCTGAAAAATCTCGACCGGCTCAGCCGTTACTGTGAGCGGATGGGCATTCCCTTCGCCATTAGCACGGTGTCGGTGAGTCAAAATACCGAGTTGCACGCCTTCAAAGTGTTTGCCGCCTACCTACGACGCGTGGAAGACCGCGGCGGCATCGTCTTTATTCAAACCCCGATCGTCGGTGGCGCAACCGCGGCGAACGCGCAGGAGTTAAACGACATGTTTACCAGTTACTTGGTAAGTTTAGCGCGGTATCAGGTTTATCCGGTGGGCATCAGTGCACCGGGGTATTGGAACCAAGACCGCGTGTTACGTCAAAATAGTCTGAAGAAGGCGGATCACTGGCTGCTGTTACCGAATACTAGTGACCAAACTTACCTGAAACAAGATGATAATGCCCAAACGGCGAAGATGAGTCTGCTGGCGGTTTCGGCGTCATCGTTGAACGACGTGCGGCAAACTGAAACCACCGTCAAGTTTAACAGTCCAACTGCCGTAACCGTTAAGTTGCCAGACACGGCAACCCAAGTGCACAACACCGAGCAACAGATTCAACAGTTGAACTACTCGTGGTTAGATCCAGCGGCTAGTTGGCAAACTGAATTCATATCGGGGTCGACTGATGTTGGGTATCAGCGCGGTAATTACCTATTGAATGGTCAGCGTGAAACGGTAACGGCTGATCACGTGACGACGGCGACCAGCAACGGTGGGACACCAAATCAGCAGGTGCTATTTAAAGGGTTCTTTAAACTGCAAGGAGTGCTCATCGCGGGATTCTTTACGATTGTTTTGGTCGTGATGCTGATCTTTATCTACTTGGGACGCCGAATCTACCGCAATATGTTTAGACGATAGGAGGCATTGTTGTGTCAGTGCTTGATTTTTTCCTCATGATTGCGATTATTTCAATCTGGGGTATTTTGATTGTCAATCTGATTTTAACCATTGCCGGGTACACCTGGTATTTGAAACAAGCGGGGCAACCGGATCCGGTGTTACCGGATGAGGTACCGTTTGTGTCGATTATGGTGCCGGCGCATAATGAGGGCATCGTGATTGTGAAAACCGTGCTGGCGTTGCTGAGTTTTGACTATCCGCACGACCGGTATGAGATCATTGTGATCAACGATAATTCCAGCGATAACTCAGCGGAACTGCTTGCGAATTTACAACAGCAGTACGGCCATACCCGCCTGAAGGTGATCAACACCGATAAGACCAATGGCGGGAAGGGCAAATCCAACGCGTTAAATATCGGCTTGAAAACCGCTAAGGGCAGCCTGATTTCAATCTACGATGCGGATAATACGCCGGAGCACGAAGCGTTACGAATCTTAGTCGCGGAACTACTGGGTGACGATCGGTTAGCGGCCGTCATCGGCAAGTTTCGGACGCGAAATAAGAACGCCACGATTCTAACTCGGTTTATCAACATTGAAACGTTATCGTTTCAGTGGATGGCACAAGCGGGGCGGCAACACCTGTTCCACCTGTGTACGATTCCGGGAACGAACTACGTGATTCGCCGGAACGTACTGGAAAAGATCGGTGGCTGGGACGTGAAGGCCTTGGCTGAGGATACCGAAATTAGTTTCCGGGTCTACCAAATGGGGTACCGAATCAAGTTTCAACCACGTGCCGTCACCTGGGAACAGGAACCGCAAACTTTGGACGTGTGGTTCCATCAGCGAACCCGGTGGGTCAAGGGTAACATCTACGTGATTTTGAAGAATGGCAAGCAGCTGTTTCAAAAGAAGGGTCGCCCAATTCGGTTTGACCTGTTGTACTACTTAACGGTTTACTTTTTACTGATGTCGTCACTGTTGCTGTCCGATACCGTGTTTGTGTTATCGGTAGCGGGCATCGCCCATTCGGACCTGCAGGGGTTCAGCAACGGGCTGTGGTTGTTTGCAATTTTGATGTTTGTGGTCAGCACCTTCGTGACGATCACCACCGAAAAGGGTGAGCTTACGTTGAGTAATCTGTTACTGATCATCTTTATGTACTTAGTTTATAGTCAAATGTGGTTAGCCGTCGCGGCTTACGGAATGGTGGGGTATATTCGTGAACAAGTCTTTCATCAACAAGCAAAGTGGTATAAGACCAAACGTTATCAGTAGACTAATTGTTGCTGTCCTGTTTGGCATTTTGATGTGGGGTGGGCAAGCCTTGACTGCACAAGCGGCCAACCAAACCTATACGCAGCAATTTCAAAATACAACGGCGACCCTGTCCGGGAAGTCGGTTGAGACTAACATGTATTTTACCAAAATGGACTACTGGAAAGTGAAGAAGGCGACGTTTAACTTTAACTACCAGATCTCACAGTTAGCGTCGCGGCAAACGTCAGACATTACCGTGTCGATCAACGGGGTCAAGTTTGACTCGTTTCGGCCCAAGGATAAGACTGGTTTTCAAACTGAAAAAATCAAGATTCCGCTGGACCTGTTGAGCGGTGAAAACGAGCTCCAAATCAATGGACAGGTGCTGAACAAGTCTGGTAAGGACAGTTACGATTTGGCCCAAACACCAGCCAATTGGTTAACCATCAAGGACGGCTCGAACGTCAACTTCGAGTACACCTTGAAAGAAGCCGAGAACACGCTGCAGTCGTTTTACGCCCACTTTTCCGGGCAGGATACGATTGCCAACCAGCACTCGCGAATCATGACGCCGGATCAACCAACTGCTAACGAGCTGACGGCCAGCATGACCGCCCTCGCCGGTGAGTCACGGGTGATCAACACCGATAACGACCAGATTCAAGTGGTCCCGGCATCGAAGGCCGATGTGAAGAAGAACGACTACGTGATGGCGGTAGCAACCTACGACCACCTGCCAAGTGATTTGAAGAAGGCAGTGGACGCCAAAAAGGTCAAACATCAAGCGGTGATCCAAACGCACTATACGGGTGGGAAATACTACCTGATCGTCACCGCCCCCAACGGAAAATTGCTGAAACAGGCTGCGCGTTTCGTCGCCAACGAGGAACTGATGAAGGAGACCAATAAGTCGACCGAAACGGTGACGATGGCCACGGCCACCTATACCTCAGTGCTTCAAGACGAGGGGCGCTATCAACTGACTCAGGGTACGGATGAGATCAAGGGTGCCGGTCACCGAGAGACGAGCTACTTTGTGAGTCTGCCCAATGACCGGTCGAACGCAGATGGGTCAGAGATCCAGCTGCATTTTAGATACAGCAAGAACCTCAACTTCAACCGGGCGTTGGTCACGGCTTACGTCAATGACACCACGCTGGGGAGTAAGAAGCTGACTGCAGCTCACGCTAACGGTGATACGTTGACGCTGAAGGTGCCAAAGGGAACGCCTCTTGGCACCAGTTTTACGGTGCGGGTGGCCTTTGACCTTGAGATGAAGGATCAGGATAGCTCGGATAACAGCGACACGCCGTGGGCCGAAGTTGAGCCACAGTCACGGATGTTGGTGAAATCTCAGCGGAGTAACGACCTGCTGTTGACGAACTACCCAACGCTGTTTATTAAGAACCAGACGTATAACCAAATCGCGGTCGTGGTGCCGAAGAAGTTTGATGCCACCGACTTCAAAACGTTGACCAACATCTTTAACCTGATCGGTAGTTTCTCAAAGAGCAACACCGGTCGGATTCAATTCTACACCAAACAACCATCCAAGTACGTGTTGGCGAGCCACAACGTGATCGTGATGGGCTCGCCGAAGACCAACGCGATGGTGAAGGCGTTGAATAAAAAGTTGTATTTTAAATACGACAAACACTTTAATGGGTTCCAATCTAACGAAAAGTTGAGTATTGAGCGCGACTACGGCAAAACGATTGGGACGGTGCAGTTACTGCGGTCACCGTATAATCAAAAACGCGGCCTGCTGGTGGTGACCGGCGCAACACCGGAAGCCAGTTACCTGGCATCAACGCAGATCAACTTCCAGAAGAATATCGAGCAGTACTCGGGTGACGCCATTGTGGTGGATGAAAATAACACCCACTACAGTTACCGGTTCAAGAAGGATAAGAACATTGATGATGCGTTAGCCCGAAAACGCAGTCTCAGCAGTCATTCGCAGCTGTTGTTGTATCTGGGGATTATCGTGGTCGTACTCGCATTGATCGGCCTCGGTGGCTTCTTGATCGTTCGGAAACAGGGCTTACTGAATAGGGGGCAACGCCATGATCAATAATGACCAACGTGATTCGATTTTTCAGGATGTCGCCTTGCTGGTGTTTTTGCTGCTATTTAGCGCCGTTGCGGTACTGATGACGATCAGTGGCCATTCGTTGGTGAACGTGGTGAGCCTATTTTGTACGGTCGTGCTCCTGATTTTGACCTACTTTTTGGGCTTAATTCCCAGCTTGTTGGCCAATATGGTGTTCATTGCGGGTCAGGTGATTTGGACGATTTACCAGTATGGCAATAACCACGGTGTCATTACGTGGTCGCTGCTTTTCTGGCTGGTGATGCCAATTTTGCTGTCGTTGTCGTTGTACGCGATGACCCAAACGCAGGTGGCGCTACAACAAGCCAATGGCGACTTACGAGCTGCCTTGGTTGAACGAGGTGCTTTTGACCAACAAACGAACCTGCGGACAACCGTGGCGTACGTGGAAGATGCTTCGGTATTTATTGAAACCAACGAACGCTTCAAGTTGCCGGTCTCAACGGTGATCATTAAAATTCGCTACTTCGATGATATGAAACGAATGATGAGTGAAAACCAGCTGAACGTCTTGCTGCAACTCGCTTCGGAAACGATTAAGGATATCACGCGGGATAACGACATTACGTACTTGGTGGATAACGAAGACCCAACGTGGGCCATTCTGCTGTTCTCGGATTCGGAAGGCGCCAACATCGCCGCTGACCGAATCAGAGCGGGCTTCGCCAAGGCATTAGCGGGCGAAACGCGACTATCCAGCCTAGCTATTTCGATGGTGGTCGGGATCGCAACGTGGGATCCGGAAGAGATGAATAATCCTTATGATCTGATGAATGCGGGGATTAGGGAGACTCAGTATGATGTGAGTTAGAGTGCGAAGTGAAGCGGTTAGAGAGTGGTGTATAAGCAAAAGACGTGTAAAGTCCTGGGTTTCGGACTTTACACGTCTTTTGCTTATACATAACTCTCTGCTTCACTTCGCACGTTTCGGCGTGGGAGCCGAAAACGGGTTAAAGGTTCCTAATCCAGAATAAAACCAAAACCCCAAGAAGGCGCCTCCTCAACCGAGCCGAAACAAACGTAGTATTAAAGCACGTCACCAAAATTCAGTTGGTAATAGAGAAAAGCAGAAATGAAACGAAAATTATCGAGCAACATCTATAAACGCAAATTCAGACCACTCAAAACAAAGCCCAACATCCCAATCCCGCATTTTCCGTTACCACCCCCCAATATCCAACTCAGAATCCCCTAATCACCATTTGCATTCCGAACACTAACCGAATTTACTGTCAATAACGTTCATATTACATCACGACTTAAAGCGTTTTACTGAATTTTGATTTGAATTTAATGGAAAAATCGAACGAAAATAATAATAGTTTGATGAGAATACTTGCTTTTTGTGAAAACGGCTGGTATATTACCAAACAATACCAAAAAAATTTAAATACAGGGAGCGTTTATTTCAAATGACTACTAATTGGGATACAAAGTTTGCAAAACAAGGAATTACGTTTGATGATGTGTTGCTCATACCAGCGGAAAGTCATGTGTTACCTAATGACGTCGATTTGCAGGTCCAATTAGCCGATAATTTGAAATTGAAAGTGCCATTCCTCAGTGCCAGCATGGATACGGTGACTGAATCGAAGATGGCGATTGCCATGGCCCAAAACGGTGGCCTTGGCGTTGTGCACAAAAACATGAGTATCGATGCTCAAGCCGGTGAAGTGGCTAAGGTAAAGGCCGTTGCTGCTGACCAAATCGATACCAAGCATGCCGCAGTTGATGACCAAGGCCGGTTATTAGTGGCCGCTGCTGTTGGGGTAACGTCTGATACCTTTGACCGGGCCCAAGCGTTACTAAATGCCGGTGCCGATGCCATTATCATTGATACGGCTCACGGTCACTCAGCTGGCGTTCTTCGGAAGATCGCTCAAATTCGCGATAAGTTCACCGATGCCACTTTGATTGCCGGGAACGTTGCCACTGGTTCCGGGACGCGCGCATTATTTGAAGCCGGCGTTGATGTTGTCAAAGTTGGGATCGGCCCTGGTTCAATCTGTACCACTCGGGTCGTTGCCGGTGTTGGGGTACCTCAATTAACTGCCATTTACGACGCAGCCGAAGTTGCCCAAGAATTCAACAAGCCAATCATCGCTGATGGTGGGATCAAGTACTCTGGTGACATCGTTAAAGCCTTGGCAGCCGGTGGTAACGCCGTTATGTTGGGGTCAATGTTATCCGGGACGGATGAAGCTCCTGGTGAAGTCTTTGAAGATAACGGCAAAAAGTACAAGACTTACCGTGGCATGGGTTCATTAGCCGCAATGTCACACGGTTCAGCTGACCGTTACTTCCAAGGTGGCGTCAACGAAGCCAACAAGTTAGTGCCAGAAGGCATCGAAGCCCGTGTTGAATACAAGGGTAGCATCGATGATATCATCTTCCAAATGGTCGGTGGTCTTCGTTCAGGCATGGGTTACACCGGTGCCAAGACAGTTCAAGATCTGATCGACAACGCCCAATTTGTTCGCATTTCAAACGCCGGTTTAGTTGAATCACACCCACACGATGTGCAATTGACTAAGGCAGCGCCTAACTACAAATAAACCCCTAACTAAAAACGGACTAAACTAGCACTTAGTTGTGGTAAAGTTCTAAATAAGTTCAAATAGCGTCACTGATTCCTGTTTGAGGAATTGGTGGCGTTATTTTTTTGTCGTATTAGATATTGTAAGGTTTGGAAGTGGAATGATTGTCTAGTAATCGACAATCATGCTAGTTGTTAGTCTGACACGTTTGATTGATAGTTGCTGTTGTTTTTGTCTAGCGTAAGCATTCTTCTGTTCAGTTTGTGAAGTTCGGTGATTTGCGTGGACTGGCGATTCCGGTAGTCGACCAGGTTCCTGCTGTGGGGCCGGCCTGAGCCGAAGGGCGGTCTCAGACCTCGAAGTTAAGCCTCGCCACAACCCACGCG
>NZ_BAABMI010000085.1:0-10758 GCF_054785195.1 Secundilactobacillus muriivasis
GTGAGCGTCAATTAACCACCAGTCTGCAAATGGTCGTTTTAGCGTTTTTAGCACTATTACTTAAGAGATTTTAGACAGCTTCTAAGAGTTGATGGCTACAAAAAGACATTCTACGCTAAGAGCATGCGGGTCAAAAAGAACGCTAACGCCTTTTCAGTCCTCAAGCAGACCAAATTAAAGATCAGCTACATTCCGGGACATTCCGTTTACATCAACGGAATTAACGGTCTCCGCGAGAATGATGTGAAAACCGGTTCCGGTTGGATGTTCAGCGTTAACCATAAGTTTATTGATCACGCAGCCAATCTAACGCCATTGAAGAGTGGCGATCGTGTTCACTGGTACTTTACGACGAAGGGCTATTAATTCAGTGTTAGAACCCTAAGAGCCTATTAGTAGAAAAAATAAAGCAACCTAAAATGAGCTGGAAGTCAACAGACAATCTCGTCTGCTTAGCTTCCAGCTCATTTTGTTTTGAGCCCGGTCTTTATTGTTTATTTCTATCATAGCCTGACCGACCCTTTTTGACCTCAGGCTACTCGTCTAATTCCTTATAATCAAAGTAATCAAAAGTGGCCGTTGCATCATAACCCGAATAGTCCACCGCTGCCAATCCTACAAATGCCCCGGTGAAGAAACCACCATAAGTTTGTAAGACATAATCATCGGAAAGAACAGCTGCATCCAAGGTTACCGGAACCTCATGCCAGGTCTCGCCATCAAACGAGTATTCATAAGTGTAACTCTGTTTACGAACCTTACACTTTTTAATAAATTGTCGGAAACGCTTACTAAACGTGTTATAATTTTCACTGTTAAGAAACATCGTAAACCGGAAAAAGGTGAAAAGCCTTTGCAGCCCCTTAGCTACTGTAAGATCAACTAACCCGTCGCAACTCACTGGGTATCAACCTGGGAAGAGGACAGGTGTTAGGTCAAGATCGAGTCAGGAGACGTTTATGATGTTGATTGCAAAGTATCTTAAGGGTCGACTTTGGCAATTAATGACATTACTACACGATATTTTATTTACTGTGCATTAAATATCTGTATTTAAGTTATTAATGATTAATCTCGGCCCCGCTAGGATAACTAGTTGGGCTTTTTTCGTTGGGTAGTTTTAGTTTTATTGGGTTACTTTTTAGGACAGCTGCGCAAAGTAGAAACTTCCACATAAGCATCTCTGACAGAAATTCCCCAAAACTAGGGATTTTTATCGAAGGGGACTTATGTTCCAGTTTCTAATCGCTTTGCTCCGCTCACTTACTTTGAGGAGGGTTTTTATGAATAAGAAACGACTTATTTATTGGATCTCGCTAATATTAGGCGTCTTCCTGTTATTTATCGGCGGTAGTTCCGTTGCTAAGGCTGATACAGCATCGGATGTTGATTCCGCAATTGCAACTGGGGTTAATAATACAGCGCAAAAGGGCGATTCACTTGGCCCCTGGGACGCACCAATCTTAGCGATGAGTTCTAACGGAATTACGGATGCTCAAGCTCAAGCTATTTATCAAACAATTATTCAAAACAACAGGACCATCAGTGGAGTCGATACCGGTGCAAAAGCGGTTTCTGATGTCGCTGCAATTATTGGCTTGAGCGCTATTGGTAAAAATCCAGCGAACGTTGAAGGTAAAGATCTCATTGCAAAGGTCGTCGATAATGCCAACAATGCAACTGACTTTTATTCAATTGTCAACGATCTAGAAGGACTAAGCAGTGGCAATTATGGAACTGCTGCGCAAAACGCAAGAAAGACGCTAACGGCTGCATTGATTACTCAAGCTAAAAACGGAACATGGACTTACAGTTACACTTATGGTGGGACTGAATACTCTAGTACTCTTGATCCAACTGGCCAAGCCATATTAGTACTTTCAATGAATACTGATCAGCCAAACGTTAAAGATACCATTAGTAATGCAATTTCTGCGATTGAAAAAACACTATATCAAAAAAATGGTGGCTTTTCAGATAGTTCTGAGACAGAAACCAACTATAACGATGTTACTTTAACTAATGCTCTCGCCGCTGCGGGTACCAATGTTTATTCCGCACTGAATAATCAGACTGATTACGTTTCACCAATTCAACGATTACTTGATCAAAAGGTCTCTTCCACCCCAAGCGATTCATTTCTCCTTTACGAAGGCACGTCTGCTCTCCAACAAGCTAAATTTACAAAAGATGGTGGAATCGGTTCAATTTTCGCTTTTAATCAAAACGCAGCCCTCAAACCAGGCGAACTCGCCAGTTTAAATACAGCTGCTACTACAAAGAAACAAGCTATCGGTAATGATTCACAGGCAACCACAACTGATCAAAATAATGCAACCAACACTGTAAGCCAAATCCTTGCTACCTATACCGCCAAAATCAATGCTGATAACACTAGTGCTGAAGCTATTGCCGATCGAAACGCTGGTGTTGCTGAAATCAATAATGTTACTGTCGCTCACACGGCTCCTATTATAGTGCCAAATAGTGGCATATCAGTATCCACGACGGCTCCAAGTGCAACAACCGCTGCGCCAATCAGCACACCTACAACTACCCCGGTCGTAACTTCAACGACTACCAGTAAAAAGCCAAGCGTCAATGGTTCAGTTGTTTACGGTCTAACTACCATTAAGTTATACAAAAACACGAATTTCACAAAATCAAATCTTACAAAGACTTATAAAAAGCAAGCTCGAGTTAACCGCCCAATGTTCTTGGTCATCAGTCAAACAACCAACAAACAAGGCAAGGCAGTTTATAAAGTCAAAGACACCAAGAGTGGCAAAACTGGTTACACGCTTTCGGGATCGAAGTACTTTAAAAACGCCTACTACTCGGCCAAAGTAACCAAGATTAAAGTCATTAACCCCAAGGGAATCAATGAATACGGTAAGGTTAAATTAACCGACAAGAAACGGCACGTTAAAAAGAATACTTCGTTAACCGTTAAAAAGGTCGTTAATTATGGCCACACAACCCGCTTCTTATTAACAAACAATCGTTATGTTTCAGCTAACAAGAAGTTGGTCTTGGCAACTAAAATTAGTAAGGCTAAGGAGACAGCAACTACGCCTTCAACAACTATAAACACCTCTACAACATCAACCTCTACTCCTACAACTACTGATTCAACAACCTCAAGTACCACAACTACCAACTCGACGGCAACGCTGCCTACTAATAATACGTCAGTGACCCCTACACCAGTAGTTCCAACGGCTACTGAAACGGTAACCGTTAAAGCCACCGCTAATGGCAGCGTGCTTTCAAGTGGCAATGTCACAATTCCAGTTGGTTCTACCGCTTTAGATGCTTTGTATGCGTTAGCTCAACAAAATGGGCTCAACGTCACAGTTTCTGGCTCTGGAAGTTCTGCATACGTTACCGGCATCAATGGGTTTAACGCCGGCCCTTCAGGAACCAATACTGGTTGGACATGCTTTGTAAGTGGTAACTTCATTCAAACTTCTCTGGGTGCTTACGTACTCAAGAGTGGGGATACCGTTTCAATGGAATATACAAAATAGGCTATCTTATTACTCATTCCTTTAACAAAAAGATCTGAATTGAGAAATCCAGATCTTTTTCATTGAGAAAACTCAAACCTGTCATTAAGGGAGAATATACAATGACTAAAACAATTAAAACTTTATTATCAACTGCTGCCTTAATCCTAACCACATTTACTTTCGCAACTGGGGCTAATGCGGCTTCAACGAAGAAAGCCAGCGTTTCAACTATTCAGCGCCGAACAGCTTTGACGTATTCTTATGCTAAAAAGATGATCAAAACCAACAAAACGGGCCTTTCAGGTAATTCTAGCTCAATCTTCAGTCAAAAGCTTTATCCAGAAACCGGTGCCTCAGCGGGTTATTCAGACTTTTTATTGGGCTTGAAGGGTAACGGCTACAAATTTACCACCAATGAAAAAAATCTGTTACGCAAAAATCTGGTGGTTCGAAGCAATAGTCCAGCTGCCACGTTAGCTAATGCCGTAATGGCCGTGCAAACAATGGGGCTAAACGCTCAGAATTACAAACCGTATGGTCAAAAAAAGGGGATTAATTTAGTATCTCGCCTCTACAAGACCAGTATCACTAACCAGACCGCTAGTGCACAATCTCAAACCCTAATTGCCATTTCAATGAGTAACAAATTCAAACAACCTAAGGGTGCCAAATTCAGCAAGGCCAGTCTTAGTAATCAGCTAGTTAAGGTTCAGCTCAATAACAACGGCTGGACTTACAATAATCGACAAGGTACCAAGGACGCTGATACAACTGCAATGGCTCTCACTGCGCTCTCTCGTGGCAAATCAAGTGCAAGCAACGTCAGGATAAGTATTCAAAAAGGGCAACAGTTCCTATTTGATATTGCGCAGAAGAATGGCACTTTTGGTTATACATTCAATGGCAAGACAACGCCAAACGCCAATTCAACCGCCGAAGCCATCATTGCCTTATCCAATGATTCAGCTACTAAAAAGTACGTCAACAGTAGCGCAATGAAGGCATCGCAAACGGCCACGCCACTTTACGCCATGCTGACATACGTTAATAACACTGGTTCAATCAAGAAGGCAGCTACTCAACTATACGGTGTCGGTCAAGTAAACCTCGCCATCGCTGCTTACAAAGCTGCTCTCAAG
This sequence comes from Secundilactobacillus muriivasis, assembly GCF_054785195.1. Taxonomy (NCBI): domain Bacteria; kingdom Bacillati; phylum Bacillota; class Bacilli; order Lactobacillales; family Lactobacillaceae; genus Secundilactobacillus; species Secundilactobacillus muriivasis. The sequence continues at coordinate 4,652 of NZ_BAABMI010000085.1, forward strand.
AATCGATCTGTTTATACGATTAATTAGTCCCCAACGTTAGTGAGGTGCAAAAATGAAACGAAACAATATGAAGAAAGTCATTGGGTTCATTCTTGCGTTTGTGTTAACGATTGGTCTTGCCTTTGGAATTCAACAGGTAGTTTCATCTAAAAGCCACTCTGACAGTCCCCGAACTTCAAAGCAGGCAGCCAGTTCTTCCAGTAAATCAAGCTCACAGAAGCAACCAGCCAAAAAAGCCAGCTCTGATAAAGTAAAAAAGACGCCTTCGAACAAAAGGGATGCTAAGAAGCCGGATGGTAAAAAAGCAGTTGGCAGTCAGTCAAGTAAATCGAATTCTACGAAGCCTGGCAAGCAAACAACCAAAACTCGCAAGCAGGCGGCAACCACTAGTCCTAAAAAGACTGCTACCAAGAAGACTGCTACAACTCCAAAGAGCGATAAACTTGGTAAAGTCAACCATAAGAATGAGACCAAGGTCGTTGCTGGCAACTCCAAAGCTGCCAGCAAACCGGGTAACACCGCCAATACCATCAAGATTTATTTAAGAGTTGATGGCTACAAAAAGACATTCTACGCTAAGAGCATGCGGGTCAAAAAGAACGCTAACGCCTTTTCAGTCCTCAAGCAGACCAAATTAAAGATCAGCTACATTCCGGGACATTCCGTTTACATCAACGGAATTAACGGTCTCCGCGAGAATGATGTGAAAACCGGTTCCGGTTGGATGTTCAGCGTTAACCATAAGTTTATTGATCACGCAGCCAATCTAACGCCATTGAAGAGTGGCGATCGTGTTCACTGGTACTTTACGACGAAGGGCTATTAATTCAGTGTTAGAACCCTAAGAGCCTATTAGTAGAAAAAATAAAGCAACCTAAAATGAGCTGGAAGTCAACAGACAATCTCGTCTGCTTAGCTTCCAGCTCATTTTGTTTTGAGCCCGGTCTTTATTGTTTATTTCTATCATAGCCTGACCGACCCTTTTTGACCTCAGGCTACTCGTCTAATTCCTTATAATCAAAGTAATCAAAAGTGGCCGTTGCATCATAACCCGAATAGTCCACCGCTGCCAATCCTACAAATGCCCCGGTGAAGAAACCACCATAAGTTTGTAAGACATAATCATCAGAAAGAACAGCTGCATCCAAGGTTACCGGAACCTCATGCCAGGTCTCGCCATCAAACGAGTATTCATAAGTGTAACTCTGTTTACGAACCTTCGTCTTGAACCAGACGTATTCAACACCATCTGGAATGGCAATCGCATCATCCTTCAGGTAAGACGTGTAGTTCCCACGATTGTTTTCAGCAACTTCAATGACGTGACCTTTCTTTTCATCCCACGTAATAAAGATCCATGACCAGTGCTTGTCATTGTAGAAGTTTGTTAAGCCAGCCATCTGTTGATACGTAAACGGATCGAATTTGACCTTCGTTTCAGCATCAAAATTAAACGCCTGCCAACGACTCGCAATCATCGAAACATCGAAATTACTTGCCAGTGAGAAGTGCCCAACCAGTTTCAACTGACCATCACCAAATGATCCCATGTGCTCGCTAAATGGCACTCTCAATGTGTTCCAGTCGTAGTCGAGCGTCTCTGAATCGAACTCATCATGCCGCGAATGATCTAACGGTGCGTCAGTCTCAATGGCATCCTTTGGCGCATCTACTTCTACTTGACCGCCGTGGCCGCCAACAACTCGTGGCCAGCCCTGATCGTCCCATTCAACTTTTTGAATAGATGTTTCTCGACCTAGTGTACTCCAGCCACGTGGGTCATATGCGGACTCGTTTTTATGATTCCAAGGACGGGCCATCAATGAGGCATAGTACCACTCACCGCCTGGTGTGTTAACCAAAGCGCCATGACCTTGCTTTTGAATCGCCAAGTCTGGTGTATCAAAGTTCGTAATAAATGGACCATCTGGTTCGGTTTCAAATGAATCAGCGTCCAATGTCTTTGACCGTGCAACGACTTCCTGGTGAGTAAAGACCGTGCCGCCTTGCGCTGCAAATAGATAGTAATAACCATCCTTCTGATACAGATGTGGCCCTTCAACCAGCTTTACATCAGTTCCACGATAAATGGTTCGAGCAGTCTTTGGATCTAATTTCATCGTCTTAGTATCAAACTCAGTCAGCGTAATGCCGTCAAATGGGTGGTGGTATTCACGGTGATCCCAAGTCTGTTGAACCAGATACTTACGGCCATTCTGATCGTGGAACAGGGAAGCATCAAAGCCCACGCCATTCACCCTGATCGGATCACTCCACGGACCAGTGATGTTTTCTGCCGTTGTCAGATAATTGGTCATATCCTTAAAGGCGCCCTCAGTAACCTTGACATCCGTATAAATCAGCCAAAACTTACCGTCAGCGTATGACAAATCCGGTGCCCAAATACCGCCTGAAGCTGGGTTACCCTTCATATCCAATAACGTAGTCGTTGATAGCGGAGACGGTAATAATTTCCAGTGAACCATATCCTTGGATTCATGAAGCCGAACGCCAGGGAACCATTCAAAGGTCGAATTGGCGATGTAATACGTGTCACCAACTCTAATCATACTTGGGTCGGCGTTAAAGCCTGGTAATACTGGGTTTGAAATTTTCATGACAATATTTCCTTTCTATTACTTACTAATTATTAAAGTTGACCTTCACTCTTACGTTTGTCAATTTCCAAGTTAATTCGATCAACATCCTTGTCACTCAATGGGTATTTGCTCATAATCCACATTGCAACTAATGCCAAGACGATTGGTGCCCAAATCATTGAGAACTGGATTCCCATCAAAGCAGAAGCACTTTGGTGAGCTTTAGCACCATCAAACTTGAAGAAGGCGTTGATATAACCTGGAATAATGCCACCTAAAGCTAGTCCAATCTTGAAGAACAGGCCCATGATAGCGTTGATAATTCCGGCAACCCGTTTCTTTGATTGGTATTCACCATAAGAAACAACTTCTGGTACCAATGACCACATGTAACCAGTAGCGGCGGTAATTCCCCATTGCATCAAGAAACGACCAACGTAGCCAAGTAATGGTGAGTCTTTAAATGCAGGCATTTGCCAAACCCACAAAATGAGTTGGCCAACGATGAATAATGTTAAGAAAATGTAGAAGAACTGTTTTTTACCGATCTTCTTACGAACAATTGGCCATAAGAATACTAGGAAGATTCCTGGAATGGACCCAATCAAGTTAATGGAAGCAACCCATTCTGGATGACCAACGTTATATTGCATGTAGAATGGCCAAACAGTGTTACCAAAGAACATGAAGGTAAAACCAATTAGGAAGAACATCCCCAATACTTGGAGAGGTTTGTTACGTTTGATTTCAGCGAACAGATCTGAGTATTTAACGGCATCAGTTTCCTCAGCGGTCGGCAATACTCGTTCTTTAACGCCGAAGTAGGTCACCATCAATAACGCAAAGCCAATCACCATGTAGATTGACATAACCAAGAAGTATGCACCCCCAGCATGAGGTGATGCATAATTCCCAAGATGTAACTTAATTCCAAAGAAACCAATGTCTTTTAATTGCTTGTCTGGGGAAGCCAGTTGAACAAACAGCGGTAAGAATGTATAAACCATCAAGTTACCAATGTTAGCTTCGGTCATCCGGACAGTTGTCAAAGTCGAAACTTCATCGTTATCCCGAGTAAGTGACGCATTCAGAGCACCATACGGGATGTTAACAAATGAGTAAATCATTGCGGTTGCCATGTATGAGATGAACGCAAAGATCACATTTCCCCGAACAGCTTCCATTGGGAAGAATAGTAAGGCCGCGCATACGGTTAATGGAATTCCAAAATATAAAATGAACGGTCGGTACTTACCTCGTTTAAACTTACTCCTATCAACAACAGCTCCAACATAAGGATCCCAGAAAACGTTGATCCAACGAACGATCAGAAAAATAGTTGCCCCAACTGTGGCAGAAATTCCAAAAACGGTGGTTAAATAAAACAGTAACATTGAACCAACCGTACCAAAAATAAGGTTCTGGGCTAAATCACCGGCACCATAACTAATTCGCTCACCCCATGAGAGCTTGGCGAATTCTTTTTCGGCAACGTGTTTAGTCGCAGCATCATTAACATTACTTGCCATGTTTCATTCTCCTTTGCTTATAGCATACAAATGACAGCGTTAGTAAACCTATGACCATCAATGAGGCGATCTACTCAATAAAACAACCGTCACCAATTGCTTTTCATTTGCTGATTAATGGTATCTGAACGAATTGCAGTTTGTAAGTTGGTTAGAAATTTAGCAAATGATTTTTTGGTTTTAGTAATCCATATCGAGCAAGTCGCCCCGTTAACACAGAGGTTTACTTAACTACAGTTCACATTGTATCCGCTTTCAGTCAATAACATTAACTTAGTTTTTAACCGGAATTAGTTAATTTGTGACCATATAAATTGATAATAACTTTCCCGCTTTTTTCGAAAATGAGACTATTTTATCTTTATAAAATTAGACTGTTGATCAAAATAATAAGCATCAGTTAAAGTCGAAAAATCATTTGCCTTAACTGATGCTTGGATTCGAAATTACTGTTGGATTTTTGTTTTTCAGTTGATGTTCTGTCTTAGTTAGAGTGAAATTACTTTGTAGTGCAAGGAATTGTGTAAGCCATCTAGCGAAAAGTTTAGGCCGCTTTTTTTGTTGTTCGCTGTTGTGTGGCGTAGGACCGCTCTGCAAAGCAGAAAGCTGCACCTAAGTTACTCCTGCCAAAAGCCGTGGGCCTGGGCTTTTGGCAGGAGTGACTTAGGTGCAGCTTTCTAAACGCTTTGCTTCGCTCACTTATTCAAAGTGTCCACTCTGTGCTACCGACCTTACCGTTCTCTTTGGGCTGATTTGTTTTCGGTATTCACTCGGGGTAATTCCTGACCATTTTTTAAATTGCTTACTGAAATTTGAAATGCTGCTGGCACCCATCATATACGTGACATCTTCAATTGAGTATTCCATATACCCTAACAGTAGTTTAGCTTTACGGTATTTCTTTTCATCAATGAATCGAAGCGGGGTCATTCCATACACTTTTCTAAATGTCCGGTGCCCATAACCGCTGCTAATATCAATTTGCTTGCAGATGTCTCCAAATGAGAACTGATGATGATCACTCTTATCAATCCCCTCCGTTATTAACGTTGCCATCTTTCGAGCAACCTTAGCCTCTCGTTCAGTGAAATGGAGTTGATCCTCACGGGAGAATTCGGATAATTTTTCGGTCAACTCATATAAATAACTCAACAACCGAATTTGAATTTTGAGGTTAACCTGCTCTTCCGTCAGTTTGACGCCCTTACTGTACTTAACAATGTCTAAAGCCGCGGCCATCGAAGCCTTGGCAACTGGATTATCCGGGGGAATCACGGCATTTGCAATATTACTGATAATCGCTGACTTAAGTCCCAGACTCTCAAAGTTAAAATGAAAGCAAATATAGGTCATTTCTTTGTCTTTACTGGCATTGCGATTATTGTGGAGTGTCCCTGGGGCAATAATTAACGCGCTTCCCGGCCCATACGTCATGGGAGCAAACCCTTTTAAAGTCGTCGTTTGCGAGCCTTTTAAGACACACATCAATTCAAACGCTTGGTGCTTCTGCTCAAAAAAGCTCCAGCCCCCTGGAACCGTATGCTGGTGACCACCAAATATATATAGCCCAGATTCAACAACCGGTATTGAAATAAAATTTTTCATACTTGTTCACCCTCAAAATAGTGAGCGGAGCAAAGCGTTTAGTAGCTAGAGCCTAAGTTATTTCGGCCGAAAATTCTGATTTTAGATTTTTAGCCGAGATGACTTAGACACAGGCTGCTGCTTTGCGGAGCTGTCCTAAAATTAGTGAGTGCAACAAAGCGCTTAGAGATCTCAGTATAAGTCTCCTTGAATAAAAATCCCTGTTTGGGAGATTTTTGTTCGAGGTGTTTACGCATAGACTTTTGCTTTGTGCGACAATCTCACATTCAACATTGAAATCGCTATCACTAAGAAGATGTCTAAAATCTCTTAAGTAATAGTGCTAAAAACGCTAAAACGACCATTTGCAGACTGGTGGTTAATTGACGCTCAC